>NZ_JBJMQP010000234.1:0-132933 GCF_045802625.1 Hyalangium sp.
CCACGTGCCCCTGCAGCCGCGAGTCCTCGTCGATCTTCCGCGCCACCCCCTTGGCCTCCAGGGTGGACGAGCCGCCGAACAGCTCCGCCTCCGCGGACTCGCGCGGCACGTCCTTCGCGCCGCTGGTCTGCCGCAGCTGCTTGAGCTCCTCCCGCATGTCCGCGGTGACGAAGCCGTACAGATCCCGGAAGGTCATGATGTCCATCAGGCTGAAGGAGCCCGCGACCGAGGACTGCTCCAGGCCCTGGAACTCGTAGGTGCCGTAGATGCGCACGTTGACGCTCTGCATGTAGCCGCTGTGGGTGAAGCCCGTGATGGACAGGGTGTCTCCCGGCTTCAGGCGGTACAGCTCCACCAGCGGGGCCAGCTCCGAGTAGAACTGCGTGTAGCGCTGCTCGAAGGCGGCGTCGTCCATGGTGAAGAAGGCCCTCAGCAGCTTCTCCACGTCCTGCTCCTGGCTGTTGAGGATGCGCTGCAGCCGCTCGCGCATGAGCGCCAGCTTCTGGGGATCCAACTGGTAGAGGATCTCGCGGGTCTGGTTCCGGTTGTTCTCCAGCAGCCGCTGCATCCGGGCGCTGTTGTCCAGGGTGTAGTGCGTGGTCTCGCGGGCGCGCTTGAGGAGATCCATCCGGTACGCGGCCTTGAGCTTGAGCGTCTCCTCGTAGAAGAGCTTGGACAGGAGCATGCCGCGCTGGCCCGGCGGCACCGCGGTGCCATCGACGATGCGCATCCGGTCGAAGTTCTGCTGGAATGCCGCCACGTCCGTGCCGACGTAGCGCAGGTAGAGCAGGTCCCCATCCGCCATCTGCGGCGCGATGCGGTTCTCCAGGAACTCCAGCGCGCCGAACGCATCCTGATCGAAGCTGGCCCAGAACTCCTCGGAGCGGGCCTTCTCGAGCGCCTCCTTCTCGAGCGGATCGACGTTGGCGTCGTTGATGAAGGCCCGGTTGCGCTCATGGTCCTGCTGGAGCAGCGCCACGAGCTGCCGCACGTGCGCCTTCAGGTTGGCGCGCTGCTCGCTGAGCTCCGGAGTGTCCCCCTTCTCCTCGCGCTGGCGGTACAGCGCTCGGAGGCGCTCGAGCGCCCGGTCCGCGGTGTTCCCCGTGCTGATGAAGGCGGCGTTGATGCCCATGGGCACCACCGTCTTCACGTTGGGGTGGCTCAGCAGCGCCGCCTTCACGCGCGAGAAGTCCTCCAGGGCGCTGAGCTCCGCCTCCTGTCCCAGGTCTCCGAAGAGGGCCAGCTCGTCCTGGGAGCTGGCCGAGTACACCTGCAGGTGACCCGCGAGGCTGCCGATGATGCTGCGCCGCAGCGCCTCGTCCATGCTGTCGAGCATGGAGCCACCCACCACCACCACCAACGTGCCCACGAAGATGATGCCGCCGATGACGCGATTGACACGGCGGGCCAGGAGGTTTCGCAGCGCCACCTCCAGCAGGAGCTTGAGCTGGCTCATCCACGCCCTCCCCTGGCCACCGCGCTGGCGCGAGCCATCAGCTTCTGGAACACCTCGTGGGCGAGGGGAGAATGCGGGAGTCGGAGAGCCATCAGAGGAGGGTGAGCCGGAGCTTCCATGAGCCGCGCGGGGAGAAGGAGATGGGGGTGGGAAGCCGATTCACACAAGAGCCTGGAGCGTACTTGTAGGGCTCCATTCTCGTACACTTGGTTGCACGAGGACAGGGGGTTGACTCCCGAGGTGGGCTGCTCTCCTGCTTCAGCCCGCCACGGAGCCGCCAATGAGCCGCCCGATGCCAAAGGTGATGGCCGCGGCGGCCAGTCCGAACACGAGCTGCCGCAGCCCCGAGGCGAGCATTCCCCGCCCGGTGAGCAGCGTGATGGTGATTCCCAGCAGGAAGAGCCCCAGCCCGCTGAGCGCCACGCTCGCCACCATGGCGGTGAGGCCGGTGAGGAACACGAAGGGCAGCACCGGCAGCACCGCCCCCATGGCGAAGAGGACGAACGAAGTGAGCGCCGCCGTCCAGGGCGAGCCGCCCAGCTCCTCCGGATCGATGCCCAGCTCCTCTCTCGCGAGCGCGTCCAGCGCCGTCTTCGGGTTCGCGATGAGGTGCGAGGCCAGCTCTCGCGCCTCCTGGGCGGGCACGCCCTTGGACTCGTAGATGAGGGCCAGCTCCTCCTCCTCTTCCTCCGGGGCGTGAGCCAGCTCCTCCTTCTCCACGGAGAGCTGATGCGTGGACAGCTCACGGGAGCTCTGCACGGAGATCCACTCGCCGAGCGCCATGGAGATGGCCCCCGCGAGCATCCCCGCCAGGCCCGTGATGAGGATGGCACGGCCGGAGAGGCTCGCCCCGGCCACGCCCATCACCAGGCTGAGGTTCGAGACGAGCCCGTCATTCGCCCCGAGCACCGCCGCGCGCAGCGCATTGCCACCGATGGCGCGGTGCCGGCCCTCGAGCCGTGCGACGGTGCCTCCGGGGAGCCCCTCTCCCAGGGGTCCGCTCAGGGTGCGCAGCAGCCGGGCGTGAGAGGCCTCCTGGCGGCGCATGCCGGTGCCATGTGTCTCTGGCTGCGAGTCGTAGACATGACGGTTGACCTGCTCCAGGTTGGCCATGGTGGGCAGGATCCAGCTCGCGCCGAAGCGCCGCGTCATCCAGGTGAGGGTGCGCGAGCGCCAGCTCGGGCGCCGCGGAGGCACGGGCGCGCCGGCCTTGCGGAGCTGCTCTTCCCAAAAGGTTGCGTGGCGCTCCTCCACCACGGCCAGCCGCTCATAGATGCGGGTGAGCTCGGCCTGGCTGGCCCGCTCGGCCATGGCTCGATAGACGTGGGCGCTGTCCACCTCGTCCTGCCAGTTGCGCCGGTACTTCCGCACGTCGATTTGAGGAGTCATCTGCCCGCCTGCCTCCTTTCGTCCTGCGCCGGGCCCACGGTACGTCTCAAGCTAGGCACCCGTACAGGCTCCGAAAGCAACTCCGAGAGGCCCTGGGGGCTGGCGAGCAAGCGTCTGTCCGTCTCTGGGGACTGCTGCCTCCGTTCTTTCCAATCCTGGAAGTTTGCGGTGAACGCTCCAGCGTACGGCCTGCATTGGTGAAACGATTCAACCGGTTGTCTGCATGCTCGAAGCGGAGGGGCTCAATCGATGCTGACGCTGACTCGGGAGGATGTCCGGCTCGGCTGCCGTGCCGCGGATTGGCGCGGGGCGCTGGAGCAGGCCGCCTCGGCCCTGGTCGAGGCCGGCCGCGTGTCGGCTGAATACCGCGAGGGGTTGTTCGCCCGCGAGGCTCAGTCCTCCACCTATCTCGGCAGCGGCATCGCGATTCCCCACGGTACGCTGGAGAGCCGGCGCTACGTGCATGCCACGGGCGTGCGGGTGCTGCAGTTTCCGGAAGGCGTTCAATGGCACGACGGATCCCAGGTGAATCTGCTGGTGACGATCGCCGCGCAGTCCGACGAGCACCTCGACATCCTGCGTCAGCTCACGCACGTGCTGGAGCGAACGGGCGTGGCCGAGACCCTGGCCCGCGCCACGAATGCCGACGAGGTCATCGCGGCGCTGTCCCGCGAGCTGGTGACGGCTAAGTTCGACGCCGACACGCTCTGCCTGGACGTGCCAGCCCGTGACCGGCTGGAGCTGGCGCTGGCCGCGGCGGCCCGCCTGCGCCATGTCGGCTGTGTGGATGCGAGCTTCGTCGCGGCAATCGCCGGCCAGATGCCGGTCCCCCTGGGTCAGGGGCTCTGGCTCGCGTACGGAGCGACTGGAGTGAGGACTCCCGCGCTGGGGCTGGCGATGCCGAAGCGGAGCGTCAAGGACGACGCGGGAGACGTTGCCGCCGTCTTCTGTCTGGCCGCCCAGGGAGATACTCATCGCGCGCTGCTCGAGCGTCTCGACGCGCTGCTGGCTCGTGGTGACGGTGCCCAGCTCGTGAACCTGCCGGTCGAGCAGATCCTCTCCCGGCTGTCGGGCGAATCCGCCCACGCGAAGACCGCCCGGGTCCAGTTGCTCAATGCCCAGGGCCTGCACGCGCGGCCCGCCAGGGAGCTGGTGCTGGTGGCGCGAGCGCAGCCTGTCCCCGTCCTCGTTCGATTGCTCGAAGGGGATGGCGAGGCGGTCGCGGTGACCAGCCTGATCAAGGTCCTCGGGCTTGGGGCGAGGCACGGCCAGACGTTGGTGTTCTCGGCCGAGGGTGACGGAGCCGAGAAGGCCGTCTCGGCCCTGGCGGACGCGGTCCGCGGGGGACTGGGCGAGCCGGTGACACCGCTCAACGAAGTGCCCGCAGAGCCTGTGGTCCGTGCTGTGGCCACCCCCTTGGTGCCTGTGGCTCCGGTAGCACCGCTCGCCGCACCGGCGGCGGATGAACCGTTGACGGCGGTCCCGGCGGCTCCAGGGCTGGCGATCGCTCCTGCCTACGTTCTTCGCCTGCCAGAGTTCCACTATTCCGAACGAGCGGACGACGCTGCGCGCGAGCGAGCGCGGCTGGAGGGCGCGCTCGCTGGTGCTCGGCAGCAGCTCAAGATGATCGTGCAGCGGACGGCTGCTGGCGAAGTCGCGCAGATCATGTCGATCCATGTGGAGATGCTGGATGACCCGGCTCTGCGCGACGCGGCCATCGCGGCCATCGGTGAAGGCGCGTCAGCGGAGGCCGGCTGGTGGCGAGCGATCGACACCGCGGCCCGTGCGCAGGAGGCGCTCTCCGACCCGTTGCTGGCGGGACGCGCCGCGGATCTGCGTGACGTGGGCCGCCGCGTGCTCGGGCTGCTGTGTGGCATCGAGATGCCGATCCCCCCCGAGCAGCCGTACATCCTGGTGGCCGAGGACCTGGGGCCCTCCGACGTCGCGCGGCTGGACACGGCGAAGGTGCGCGGGATCGTCACGGCGCGCGGAGGAGCCACGGCGCACAGCGCGATCCTCGCCCGGGCGCTGGGTATCGCCGCGGTGGTCGGAGCGGGCGAGCGCGTTCTGGCGCTCGCCTCGGGGGTCGAGCTGATCGTCGATGGTGACACCGGCCGAGTCGTCGCCGCGCCCAGCTCGGCACGCCGTCAGCGCACCGAGCGGCGCATGGAAGAGAAGCAGGTGCTTCAGCAGGCGGCGTACAGCCGGCGCCACGAAGAGGCACGGACTCGGGATGGTCACCGCGTCGAGGTCGGCGCGAACATTGGCAACACCGCGCACGCCGCCGAGGCCATCGAGCGAGGGGCCGAGGGCATCGGCCTGCTGCGCACCGAGTTCGTGTTCATGGCCCATCCGCAGATGCCGGATCTGGCGACGCAGATTGGCGAATACCGCAGGGCGTTCGATGCATTGGCGGGGCGCCCGCTGGTTGCGCGCACGCTCGATGTGGGAGGCGACAAGCCGCTGGCGTACTGGCCGATGCCGCCGGAGGACAACCCGTTCCTTGGTCTGCGCGGCATTCGCCTGACGCTGACGCGTCCGGAGGTGCTCGAGACGCAACTGCGTGCCCTGCTGACCGCGGCGGGTGCTCGCCCGCTGCGCATCATGTTTCCCATGGTCAAGGACGTGGACGAGTTCCGAGCAGGCAAGGCCATCTTCGACCGCGTCCAGGCCGAGGTGAAGGCAGCCGATGTCCAACTCGGCATCATGATCGAGGTGCCGTCCTGTGCGCTGCTGGCACCCACGCTCGCGAAGGAGGCTCACTTCTTCTCGATTGGAACCAACGATCTCACCCAGTACACGCTCGCGATCGACCGCGATCATCCCCAGCTGTCCGCGCAGTCGGATGCGCTGCATCCCGCCGTGCTCCAGATGATTCGCCTGACGGTCGAGGCCGCCCACGCCGAGGGACGGTGGGTGGGCGTCTGCGGAGAGCTCGGCTCCGATCCCTTGGCGATTCCGGTGTTGGTGGGGCTGGGCGTGGATGAGCTGTCCGTCAGCAGCCCCCGAGTGCCGCTGGTGAAAGCCCGCATCCGTGAGTTGACGTTGCCCCAGGCCCGCGAGCTCGCCGCGCTCGCGCTGAGGCAACCCACCGCTCCCGCGGTGCGCGAGGCCCTGGAGGCAGCCTGATGGCGCGAGTCTTGACGCTGACGCTGAACCCCGCCCTGGATCTCTCGATTCGCGCCGGAGCCATCCGGCTCGGCGAGGTCAACCGGACCGAGAGCACCCGCCTCGATGCCGGTGGCAAGGGCATCAACGTGGCGCGTGTCCTCGCGGGGCTGGGGCATGACGTCACGGTGTCGGGGTTGCTCGGCGCCGACAACGAGACCGCCTTCGTGCGGACCTTCGCCGAGTGCGGATTGCGTGACGCGTTCGTCCGAGTGCCGGGCGAGACACGCATCAACGCGAAGCTCTCCGAGCAGGACGGACGAGTCACCGACCTGAACGGGCCGGGCCCACGGATTCCGGAGCGCTCGCTGGAGGAGCTGATTGAGAGGCTCTGGCCGCTGCTGCCAGGGCTCGATGCGGTGGTGGTCTCTGGCAGCCTGCCGCCCAACGTCGCGCCCGAGCAATTCGCGGGCCTCATCACCGGGATCCGTGAGCGCAAGGTGCCGGTCTGGCTCGATACCAGCGGTCCGGCTCTGGTGGCCGGTCTGGCCGCACGGCCCTCTGGCGTCAAACCCAATGAGACCGAGCTCGCCGGCTGGGCGGGCCACTCGCTCGATACGCCCGAAGAGCGCCTCAGGGCCGCGCTGCGGCTCAATACCGAGGGCATCGATGACGTGCTGCTTTCAGTAGGGGCCGAGGGAGTCATCTGGGCCCAGCGAGGCAGCGCCCTGATGGCCAGACCGCCACGGGTCTCCGTCGTCAGCACTGTCGGAGCGGGCGATACGCTGCTGGCGGGATCGCTCCACGGCGTGTTGTCCCGGTGGCCGCGCGAGCGGAGCCTGCGCTTCGCGACGGCGCTCGCCGCTGAATCCGTGCGCCACGTAGGCGTGGGCGATCCGAACGCCACGGATTTCGAAGTGCTCCAGCAACAGACCCTCGTCCAGGAACTGTCCGTGAAGCAGCTCACCCGGGAGACGCACCGATGAACGTGATCATCGTCACGGCCTGTCCCAGCGGCGTGGCCACGACCTTCCTGGCCGCACGCGCCCTCGAGCGTGCCGCGACTCGGCGCGGTTGGAAGGTGTCAGTGGAGATGCACAGCCGGCTCGAGCCGCTGGTTCCGCTCGCCCCGGCCACGATCGCCGCCGCTGATCTGGTCGTCATCGCGGCGAGCGCGCCAGTGGAGCTCAAGCGCTTCATCGGCAAGCGCGTCTATCAGGCCTCCACCGCACAGGCGCTGCCAGCGCCGGACACATTCCTGGCACGTGCCGAGAGTCAGGCCCGTCCGCTGACCGAGGCCACTGGCGCCGCCGCCGCTGGCGCCACCGGAGCTCCGTCTGCTGGACCTGCGCCGAAGTCCGCCGCTTCCGGGCCGACGAAGATTGTGGCCGTCACCGCCTGTCCGACCGGAGTCGCCCATACGTTCATGGCGGCCGAGGCGCTCACCCAGGCCGCGAGCGGACTGGGCTACCCGCTTCGTGTCGAAACGCAGGGCTCGGTGGGGGCCCAGAACAAGCTGACTCCGGAGGAGATCCGAGAGGCCGAAGTCGTCATCCTGGCCTGCGATATCGAGGTCGACACCTCACGCTTCGCGGGCAAGCGCGTGTGGCGAACCTCCACCGGCGCCGCGCTGAAGAAATCGAGCCAGACGATCCATGATGCCCTGGAGAAGGGGCAGGTTCAGGGGAGCGGAGCGATCCGCCCGGCAGCAGAAGAGCGCGGCGGTGAAGGAGGCCAGTCGGGAGCTCGGCGCGGTCCCTACCGGCACCTGCTGACCGGCGTGTCCTTCATGTTGCCGATGGTCGTCGCAGGCGGCCTGCTGATCGCGCTGTCGTTCGTGTTCGGCATCGAGGCCTTCAAGCAGGAAGGCACCTTGGCGGCGGCGCTCATGCGGATTGGCGGGGGAACGGCCTTCAAGCTGATGGTGCCGCTGCTCGCGGGCTACATCGCTTATTCGATCTCCGACCGGCCGGGAATCACGCCTGGGATGATCGGCGGGTATCTCGCGGGCGAGCTGGGAGCGGGGTTCCTCGGAGGCATCGCCGCGGGCTTCATCGCCGGCTACTCGTCACGCGCCCTGAGCCGCTACCTCAAGCTCCCAGCCAGCGTGGAGTCTCTGAAGCCCATCCTGATCATCCCGCTCGTGGCGAGTCTGCTCACCGGGCTGGTGATGATCTACGTCATCGGTACGCCGGTGGCCTCGATCATGTCCGCCATGACGGCGTTCCTGAAGAACATGGGCTCGGGCAACGCGATCCTGCTCGGCGTGTTGCTCGGAGCAATGATGTGCTTCGATCTGGGTGGCCCGATCAACAAGGCGGCGTACACTTTCGGAGTGGGTCTGCTCGCGGAGGGCGGAGCTGGCGCGCAGATGCCGATGGCCGCGATCATGGCGGCAGGTATGGTGCCGCCGTTGGGCATGGGCGTCGCGAGCATGATCGCCCGCTCCAAGTTCTCGGAGCCGGAGCGCGAAGCCGGCAAGGCGTCGTTGGTGCTGGGGCTGTGCTTCATCTCGGAGGGCGCGATCCCGTTCATGGCCAAGGATCCGCTTCGCGTGATTCCCACCTGCATGATCGGCGGGGCGCTGACGGGCGCGCTGTCGATGTACTTCGGAGTGCAGTTGATGGCCCCGCATGGCGGGCTCTTCGTGCTGCTGATCCCCCATGCCGTGAATCACGTGTTGCTGTACCTGCTGTCGATCTGTGCCGGGACCCTGGTGGTCGGCGCCGGTTACGCGCTGGTCAAGGCCGGCAAGGCTGATATGCCGGACGCGACGGGGCAGGCCCCAACCCGGCCCCTGGCCACGCAACGCACGACAACCGCATCGAACTGAGCCGCCAGTCCGGCGGAGGCGTGTGAGCGTCTCCAGCGCTGGACGGTTCGGGCTGAAGCGGAGGGGCTTTGCCCTCTGAATCACGGAAGCGGAGGTGGTGTCCCAGGTGGACTGGTCCAGCTCAGATGAGCAGCGATCGGAGGAACTGATGATGACCGTGGGGGAGAAGCTCAGGGAGCAGGGGCGCCAGCAGGGGCTTGTCGCGGGGCGCGCTGAGGGTGTGCTGCGGATCCTGACCGTGCGCGGCATCGCCGTGGACGAAGAGACTCGCAAGCGCATCCTGTCGTGTACCGACTTGCCAACGCTCGATCAGTGGTTTGATCGAGCGCTGACCGCGGCCCGTGTCTCGGACCTCATGACAAACGGATGACGTAGGGGCTCACGCCCGGGCGAGGATGCCCTCGATGCCCTGGCGGGCGATGGGGTGGTAGCGCTCGGCGTACCTCTGGAAGATCGCTCGGGCCTTGCTCCGGTACTCCTTCGAGGAGTGCAGGGTGCTGTAGAGCGGCTTGAGGTACTTCATCCGGCCCACCTCGCCCAGGAATGCCTCGGCGCGCTCCAGCGCGGGGGCGTACTGAGCCCGCAGCGCCGCGACCAACCAGGACACCAGCACCTCCGAGTTCGTGCTCTTCGTGAACTGGAAGCGCTCGTCCAGCTCCCGGAGCGTGTCACGCGGGGTGTCCGACGGCAGCCACTCCAGGAAGAGCTGCCACTCGGAGGGCGTCCACTCCTTCACCGCCTCTTGCGAGGGCACGGTGCCCATGAGGCGCTGCAGCTCCTCCAGCCGCCGCGAGCGGGGCGAGGGCGCGCTGGCCGGAATCCCCGGTTGGTGCAGGTAGCTCTCCCCATTCACCTTTCCGAGCACCCCCGGCAGCTCGCGCTCGGTGAAGGCCACCCAGTCCTCCGTGGTGAGCGCCTTGAAGCGGAACGTGTCGATGTACTTGCGCAGGTACTTGTCGAACGCCGGGCGCCCCGCCATCGCCTCCATGGCGCACAGCAGCAGGTAGCCCTTCTCGTAGGGGACCTGCGAGAAGACATCGTCCGGATCAATGCCCGTCAGGTGCGTGCGCAGCGCGGTGAGGTGCGGGTGGGCGCGGAAGTGCTCGATCGCCGTCTCCAGCGAGCGCCGGCCCAGGGCGGCATGCAGCGCGGCCTCCTCCGGGCCTTCCAGGGCCTCGAGGATGCGGCGCTCGGCGAACACGGTGAAGCCCTCGTTGAGCCAGAAGTGCTCCGCCGAGGCGTTCGTCACCAGGTTGCCCGTCCACGAGTGGGCCAGCTCGTGCGCCACCACGTTCACCAGGCTCTTGTCCCCGGCCAGCAGCGTCGGCGTGAGGAACGTCAGCCGCGGGTTCTCCATGCCGCCGTACGGGAACGAGGGAGGCATGGTGAGCAAGTCGAACCGCTCCCAGTCATACGCGCCGAACAGGGACTCGGCCACGCGCAGCATGGCGTCCACGTCCTCGAACTCGGAGGCGGCGCTCTCCAGCAGCTCCGGCTCGGCCCACACGCGCGAGCGCGGCCCGAGCTCCTTCGCCGCCAGGCTCCCCACCGCGAACGCCAGCAGGTACGGGGGGATGGGCTGCGGCATCTCGTAGTGCTCCACCGCCTCCACGCTCGGCTCCTCGCGGTGCACGAAGCCGGCGGCCATCACCGCCTTGAGCGCCTTGGGCAGGGTGAGCGCCGCCTTGTAGCGGATGCGGATTCGCGGGGTGTCCTGGAGCGGAATCACCGAGCGGGCGTGGATGGCCTGGCACTGGCTGAAGAGGAACGGGTGCTGCCCGCCCGCCGTCTGCGAGGGCGTGAGCCACTGCAGCGCGCTGGCCTGGGGAGAAGTCCGGTAGCGCACCGTGAGCTGGCGCAGCCCCGCGGGCAGCTCCACGCGCAGCCGGCTGCCCAGGATGGGCTCGGGGGGCGCCAGGTGGAAGGGCAGGGGTTTTCCCTGAGCATCCACCACTGCACGGATGTCGAGATCCCGAGTGTCCAGATCCAGCGGTCCGGCGGAGGCCTCCTTGAGGGTGAGCGTCACCTCCGCGTGCAGGCGGTGCGTCCGGAAGTCCACACGGGCCTTCCAGTCAAGGGATTCAGTCTCGGGCTGGGTGCTGTCGTTGTACGAGTGCGGGTCGAGGCGGGGCATGGGCCCACAGGTTGTAGTCGTAAGGGCGACCCACTGGCGAGACTCTCGATTGACTTTCGGGTCAAACGCCGACATTTGTGCAGTCCCCTCTTCCCCACAGGGAGCCTTTTTGATGACGACGCGGATCCGCAAAGTGGCAGTGCTGGGCGCTGGCGTGATGGGCAGTGGCATCGCCGCGCACCTGGCCAACTCGGGCGTGCGCGCGCTGCTGCTGGACATCGTCCCGCCCAAGGCAGGGCCGGGCGAGGACACCTCCTCCAAGGCCTTCCGCAACAAGTTCGTGCTGGGCGCGCTGGCCAACATGCGCAAGCAGCGCCCCAGCCCCATCGTCTCCGAGCAGGTGTTCACCGCCATCGAGGTGGGCAACTTCGAGGACGACATGGCCCGCCTCGCCGAGTGCGACTGGGTCATCGAGGTGGTGAAGGAGGACATGGCCGTCAAGCAGGCCCTGTTCGCCAAGGTGGAGCAGCACGCGCGCAAGGACGCGATCGTCAGCTCCAACACCTCGGGCCTCTCCATCGTCGGCATGCTGCAGGGCCGCGGCGCCGAGTTCCGCAAGCGCTTCCTGGTGACGCACTTCTTCAACCCCGTGCGCTACATGAAGCTGCTGGAGCTGGTGGCCGGCAAGGAGACGGATCCCGAGGTGGTGCGCACCCTCCACCGCTTTGGCGAGGAGGTGCTCGGCAAGGGCATCGTCTACGGCAAGGACACCACGAACTTCATCGCCAACCGCATCGGCGTGTACGGGATGATGAAGACCCTCTCGGACATGGTGAAGGCGGAGATGACGGTGGAGGAGGTGGACAAGATCTTCGGTCCCCCCATGGGGCGGCCCAAGTCCGCCGTGTTCCGCACCGCGGACATCGTCGGCCTGGACACCTTCGTCCACGTGGCGAAGAACTGCTACGACACGCTCACCCAGGACGAGGAGCGCCAGACGTTCGCCATCCCCGACTTCCTCCAGAAGATGGTGGAGAAGGGGATGCTGGGCGACAAGAGCGGCTCGGGCTTCTACAAGAAGTCCAAGGGCGGCGGTGGTGACGGGGAGAAGGAGATCCTCGCGCTGGACTTGAAGACGCTCGAGTACCGGCCGCAGGCCAAGGTGCGCTTCGAGTCGCTGGGCGCCGCCAAGGACGTGGAGGACGTGCGCGAGCGCGTGGCCGTGGTGATGAAGGGCCAGGACAAGGCCGCGAAGTTCGCCGAGCGGGTGACGCTGGACGTGCTGGCCTACTCCAGCCGCCGCATCCCCGAGATCGCCGATGACATCGTCAACGTGGACCGCGGCGTGCGCTGGGGCTTCGGGTGGGACCTGGGCCCCTTCGAGACGTGGGACGCGTACGGGGTGAAGGCGGGCGTGGCGCGCATGAAGGAGCTGGGCCTCAAGCCGGCCGCCTGGGTGGAGGAGATGCTGGCCGCGGGCCGCGAGTCCTTCTACGGCGTGCAGAACGGCCGTGACACCTACTGGGACATCCCCAGCAAGTCGGTGAAGCCGGTGCAGGAGAACGAGCGCACCGCTCGCGTGGAGTACCTCAAGCGCGGCAACAAGAAGATCACCGGCAACGACAGCGCCTCGCTGTGGGACATGGGTGACGGCGTCACGCTGCTGGAGTTCCACTCGAAGATGAACTCCATCGACGATGACATCATCGCGATGATGAACAAGGCCCTGGACGAGACGGAGAAGAACCACCTGGGCCTGGTGATCGGCAACGACGGGGCGAACTTCTCGGCGGGCGCCAACATCGCGGGCCTGCTGATGGCGGCCAAGAGCGACGAGTTCGACGCCATCCGGAAGATGGCCTCGGCGTTCCAGGCGGCCAACCAGCGCATGCGCTACAGCCCGGTGCCGGTGGTGACGGCGCCCTTCAACCTCACCCTGGGCGGCGGCGCGGAGGTGACGATGGGCGGCAACGCCATCCAGGCCTCGGCGGAGCTGTACATGGGCCTCGTCGAGGTGGGCGTGGGCCTCATCCCCGGCGGCGGCGGAACGATGATGCTGCTGCGCAACCTCTTCGGCCCCTACGCGGCGGACAAGGACTTCGACGCGCTGCCCTTCCTCAAGAAGGTGTTCCTGGCGATCGGCATGGCGAAGGTGGCCACCAGCGCGGAGGAGGCTCGGGAGCTGGGCTTCCTGAGCGCCAGCGACGGCCTCAGCGCCAACCGGGACTTCCTCCTGGCGGACGCCAAGCAGCGCGTGCTGGGCATGGCGAAGTCGGGCTTCCGGGCGCCTCGGCCTACGCGCTTCCGCCTGCCGGGGCCCAGCGGCGCGGCCACCATCGACATGATGCTGTACGACATGCAGCTCAACAACCAGATCTCCGCGCACGACCGGAAGATCGCCCAGAAGCTGGCGCGGGTGCTCACCGGTGGGGACACCAGCCCCTCCGTGCTCCTCACCGAGGAGCGGCTGCTGGAGCTGGAGCTGGAGGCCTTCATGAGCCTGTGCGGCGAGGAGAAGACCCAGGATCGGCTCATGTACATGCTGGAGAAGGGCAAGCCGCTGCGGAACTAGCTCGCGGCCTTTATCCAACGTTCGCAGAGCTACGCAGATGAGGACTTTGATTGCCTGGACGCTGTCCAGGCGAGGAGACGCAAGATGGCCAGCCGAGTCGTGATTGCCAGCGCGGTGCGGACCCCGTTCACCCGCGCGCACAAGGGAGAGTTCAAGGACACGCGGCCCGACACGCTCGCGGCCCACGTCATCAAGGAGGCCGTGGCGCGCGTGCCGGGCCTCAAGCCCGAGGACGTGGAGGACGTGATCCTCGGCTGCGCCATGCCGGAGGCCGAGCAGGGGATGAACGTGGCTCGCCAGGCCACCCTGCTGGCGGGGCTGCCGGACAGCGTGCCGGCGATGACGATCAACCGCTTCTGCTCGTCGGGCACACAGTCGATCGCCCAGGCGGCGCAGGCCATTCAGGCGGGGATGATCCAGGTGGCGGTCGCCGGCGGCACCGAGTCCATGACGATGGTGCCCATGGGCGGCAACAAGGTGAGCGCCAACCCGGAGATCATGGACAAGCACCCGGAGGTCTACACCTCCATGGGCGCGACGGCGGAGAACATCGCCACGCGCTACAGCGTGAGCCGTGAGGACGCGGACAAGTTCGCCTACGAGTCCCAGCGCCGGGCGGCCACGGCTCGCGAGCAGGGCAAGTTCAAGGAGGAGATCCTCCCCATCACCACGACGATGTTCGACGACGACGGCAAGCCGAAGCAGGTGACCGTCACGTTCGACACCATCCTCCGGCCGGACACCACGCTGGAGGGCCTGGCGAAGCTGAAGCCGGCGTTCAACGCGAAGGGCGTGGTGACGGCGGGTAACGCCTCGCCGCTGACGGACGGCGCGGCGGCGGCGGTGGTGATGAGCGAGGAGAAGGCGAAGTCGCTCGGGGTGAAGCCGCTGGGCTACTTCCTGGACTTCCAGGTGGCGGGCGTGCCGCCGGAGATCATGGGCATTGGCCCCATCCCGGCGGTGAAGAAGCTGCTGGCGAAGAACAAGCTCAAGATCGAGGACATTGACGTCTTCGAGCTGAACGAGGCCTTCGCGGCGCAGGCGCTGCACTGCATCCGCGAGCTGGGCATCCCGCTGGACAAGGTGAACCCGAACGGCGGCGCCATCGCCCTGGGCCACCCGCTGGGAGTGTCCGGTGCGCGCATGGTGGGCACCATCCTGTACGAGCTGAAGCGCCGCAACGGCCGCTACGGCGTCGTCACCATGTGCATTGGTGGCGGCATGGGCGCCGCGGCGCTCATCGAGCTGGCGAAGTAGCTGGGAGCGGTAGACCTATACTGTTGTTGGAACAGGCCTCTCCTCGGCTCGGGGCGAGGCCGTTTCTTTTGGAGGGAATGTCGATGCGAACGCGGCAGTGGGTAGCGGTGACTGCTCTGGTGGTGGGCGCGGCGGCGGTCCTGGGGTGCGGCCAGGATCCGGCCACGCACGTGAACACCAACTATTACAAGGGCATCAACACGACCCGGGCTCCGGATGGGCAGGTGACCGGGACGGGCGAGACGTTGCTGCGCCGGGTCTTCGATGGGGTCAACCACCAGATCATCGAGGACGTGATGACCAAGGATGATCAGCAGGGCGTCCAGCAGAACACGCTGACGTTCGTGGTGTCGGGCTCGAGGTTTGAGGATCCCACCACGGGCTTCACGGGCGAATTGCACGGGGACCCGTGGGATTGGAGCTCATGGACGGCCACTGGGACGCTGCCGAACGGGCTCACTGTGGAGAGCACGAGCACCATCAGCCCGAACAAGGTGATCGTCGACATGAACTTCAAGAGCGGTGACGCGGTGCAGTTCACCGTGAAGCACGAGGTGGCAGCCATCCTGGAGGAGAATTACGAGCGGATTCGCTCGCAGTGGAAGCCCCAGTAGCCAGTTGCTCGAGTGGGCGAATCAGCGACTGGCAAAAGCTTGCGCGAGTTCATCGCGGCTCCTGCGAGGTGGGTGTGGCAGAAGCGTTGAAGGAAGCCATGTAGCACTCCCCTTTGTAATCAAACATCCTATCGCCGCAGGGAGGTTCCTGACCCTTGATAGGACCGAGCCAGCATCCGCCGTTGATTGCTCGTTCTGCCCTCGGGTCGCACGGCGGCCGACGCTGATTGGGGTAGGGAGTGGCGGGCATGGAGCGGCCGAGAGACAGAATGGGGGAGTAGACGGTCTTGGGAATGTTCTCCATGCTGATGAGCGCCTCCTCGGCTACCCCACCGTCAAGAGCCTCGGGCACTGGGCGCGCCAATTCCGCTCGGCGCTCGGGCGGCAGGGCTCCAGCCGCCACGCGGGCGCAGAGGTGAATGACCACGAGCAGCATGGCCCCCGCTGCAAGGCCGCCGCCCAGAGCCGCCACCGCTGTAGACGCCCACGAAGGCCAAGACCACCGCCAGCGTGGGCGTGGCCCCGGGCTCGATGTCTCGGCTGTGTCCTCCGCTGCCGGAGTGGGCACGATGGGCTGAGCAGCCTCCCGCTCCGCCGCAGCGGCCGACAGCCCTATGGCCAGAGCCGCGGCGGAAGGGCGAGCCCGCCGATCCTGAGAGAGGCAGGCCAGGATCAGCCGATCCAGGCCGATGCTCACCGTCGCGAGCTCACGCGGGGGCAGCAGCCGCCGCTGAGGCAACGAGCCCTCCTCGGGCGCGGGCGGGTAGATGTCCGTGCAGAGGCGATAGGCGGTCGCCCCCAACGCGTACACGTCATCCGCCGGGCCGGCCTGATAGGGCTCTCCCGTCTTCCGATGCGCCCAAGCCCAGCGCACAGCCTCCGGAGCCCTGTAGCTCGAGGTGCCTGGGGGCAGCACCGTGTCCGTCACACCGTGGGCACCCTCATGCGTGCCGCACCCCCAGTCCAGAAGCACGGCGCGGCCCTCGGCAGTCACGAGGATATTGTCCCCCTTCACATCCCGGTGGACACCACCGGCAGCGTGGGCCGCAGCCAGGGCTCCAGCGAGCTGCGCGAGGATCTGGAGGACCTGAGCAGAGGTGGGCTTTTGCTGCCGCGCCCACTTGTACAGGGGCAGGCCCTCCACCCACTCCATGACGACGTAGGGGAAGTCCCGCCCGCTGCTGCTCTTCCACCAGCCCCGGTCCTCGAAGCGAGGGATGCTGGGGTGGGTGGTGCGCTGGAGCAGCCACACCTCGCGCGGGAAGCGCGGATCGTCAACGTAGAGCGCGATCTTCAGAGCGAAGAAGCCAGCCTCGGGGTGGCCGGCGCGCGTCACCTTGAACACCCAACCGAAGCTGCCCCTGTCCCGTCGCTCGCGGATCACCCACGGACCGATGATGACACCTGGCACCAGCTCGGTGTGGTGCTGCGCGTGTGTCAGGCCGCTGTCGATCATGGCTTACCTCCCAATGAGTTGGAGGCGTGGCACCCTACCTCTTAAGTTGGAGTGGTGCTAGCCATGCGCCACCGCAGTTCCCAGGGCGGCGATCTGTTTCGCGAGTGCCGTAACCGCTAAACCTCCTCGAATCTCGTGCCGGTGGCGCCCATTTTCTCCAAGCTGTCCTTGATGGCCTCGGAGACAATCAGGGGGCCTTCCCACCCCTCGCAACGAAACACCTGGGCGGTGCCCACTGCGGACTTGTCGATGCGCATGTCCCGCACGGACATGTACTGACCCACCATGTGAGGCACTCCATTTTCATGGGTCCAGAGCCGGATCCGGGAGGCCTGCTCGTCAATGCAGCGGAATCGGCGTGTGGCCACGAGGATGAGGTACTGATCTGGCTGGCCCTCTACGTCCACGGGGAGCAGTTGCACGTCATCCGAGGCCAGCTCTGCGAACAGGGACGCGACCCGGACATGGACGACTGGAAGGCCCACGTTCGCTTCCGTGAAGTCCAGCGGCTTGCCAGGGATCTCTACGGGGATTCTCAACCGTTCCTGGATGTGGACAGGAACCCCCAACCTGAACTGCCAGTAGTCCACCTCCTGACCATGACGGTCCTTCGGGGTGTCGAGATGCCAGCGGTGTGGGACATACACATCGTCAGCGAGCCTGAAGAAACGCAGGGGCATGAGCTCCATCTAGCGCGGAGGCTACTTGGTGACGAGTTGGTTCAGCTCGGTTCCCGGGGTGGCAATATCCTGGGCGAGAGTCCTGAGGGCCTCCGTCAGGGCTGCCCGGCACTCCACGATGCTGCGGCAGATCTGCGTTGCACGGTCCAGTTCATCGTAGACGAGCTGGTGATACCGCGCAGGGTGAGGACCGTAGTGCCCTTTCAGAGGCATCTTGTTCGCGGGGTCCTCCAGCGACATTCCCGCCCTGGCGAAGATCTTCCGGAACCTTGGCGTCCACGGTCCTCCGCGCGAGGCGTCCTTGTCGTTGCAGACGGTGGCGATGTGGTGCTTCTCAACGCAGGGGCCCTTGCCGCCACCGGTGCCCCGTGCCGCCATGGCCACCGCGTTGGCGGCCAGCGTGACGGTGACACCCTCGTCCGCCAGCGCGATCTCCTCCACCGTTCCCAGGGCCGGCAGAGAGAGTCCCATCTGCTCCTCGGCCTGCGCAGCCACTTCAGCCGAGCCCGGCAGCGTCTGCACCGTCGCCGCGAACCCCTGCGCCGTCTGCCCGATAGCGGCCAGCAGCAGCATGGCCACCGCCTTGGCGGACTCTTGCCCCAGAATCCTCCCGAAGCGCTCACCCGCGTCGCGGATCTGCTCGAAGGTGGTGGCCCCCTTCATCGCCTCCATCAACTCGAACCAGCCGGCCACCAGGTCATGGAGCGTGGCGTAGCCCACGTAGAGAATGACCCCCACCCCCAGCGCCGCCACCAGCGCGGGCGCCACCGGATTGAGCACCAGAATCAAGAGCAGGGAGCCCAACGTCCACAGGGCCGAGTTGATCAGCGCCTGGACGTTCACCATCTCTCCCAGCGCCTTCTTCATCTCCTCCAGCACGGGGCTCTTGCTCAGGGCCATGGCCCACATGTACCGGCCTTGCATGTCCAGGTAGCGCCCGGCCACCAGCGCGCCTCCGAGACAATCCCCGGAGGTGCCTTGCGCTCGCTGGCACCAGAGCCGGTAGCGCTCGGCCAACTCCACGTCGGCCTGGGTCAACGTGCCGTCCCAGTCGCCCGGCCCGGTGGGCACCAGCTTCTTGTCCCTCAGCAGATAGAGGTAGTTGCCGCTCATCGGGTCGAGCTGAAACGTCCGCTCCGCCGTTTGGCGTGGGGTGCCCGTGAGCCGGACCTGGCGCGCCAGCTTCCTCATGGCCTGCTGGTACTCTTCTTCCTCCAGCTCGACGGGCTGCGCCTCCACGGTGCGGGGAATCTGGATGACCGCCTTGCCCCGCTCCATCGCCACGCGGACACGAGGGACTCCCGCACAGCTGACCATCACCGCCAGCAGCAGCGGATTGAGCCGCCACAGGATGCGCCACAGCATGGGGTGCTCCCTTCAACGTGCGCTCCTAACCGGTTAGGAGCGGCAGGGGGAGGGGCACTCCTAACCGGTTAGGAGCGCTGAGGGTGGCCAGATGTGGTGCCAGAGCCGGATGCTCAGTCTCAGTCTCAGTTGTTCGAGTAGAAGAGGCCGAGCTGCCCTGGCAGCCGGCGGAACTCCAGCGAGGGCATGTCGTCGCTGTTGCGGAACGCGGGGGTCCGGGAGGACAGGTCCTTCAGGGTCTCGTCTCCCAGCAACACCAGCCGCTCGAAGCCCGCCAGCCCGTCCTTGATGCCGATCGTCCCCAGCAGGGCTCGGCCCTCGTCGTAGTGCTGCATGAACAGCTCCCGCTGGTGCGGCTGCAGCGGCTCCGCCGAGGCGATGATCGTCAGCCCGTTCCCGTACGCCGGGATGCCCTTCACGTGCGGGAAGACCTCGTGGATGCCGTGGTAGAGCGAGGCGATGTCCGGCCCGAAGATGTGCTGCGCCAGCACGCCCCCGGGCTTCAGTCGCGAACGGGCTAGCTCGTAGAACTCGTGGCTGAAGAGGCTCGATGAGCCCGGCAGGTACGGGTCCGAGACGTTGATCGAGATGATGTCGTAACGCTCAGTCGTCGTCGCCAGGAAGTGGCGCCCGTCCGTGACGTGGATCTGCACTCGCGGGTTGGAGAAGTAGTCGTGGTTACCCGGGCTGAACAGCTTCGCGTTCTCGATCAGCGCCGGGACGATCTCCACCGCGTCGATGGAGCTCACCTCCGATACTCGCGAGAAGGCCCCCGCCGTGATTCCGTACCCCGAGCCGATGACCAGCACCTTCTCCAGCTTCGGCGCGTAGAGGATCGGCAGGAACGCCTGCGACTCCTGCACGTACTGCGTGCTCGGATCCCCGTACAGGTACACGAGGTCCGTCCGGTTGTTCAGCACCCGCAGCTTGGTCTCATCCACTCGCACCACGCTGAAGATGCCGTGCGCGTCCTCACTCCGGACGACCGCCTTCTCGGCATCCACCACCGGCGGCACCTGGAGGCTGCGCGGCCCGATGATCGCCAGGAAGCCCAGCACCGCCACTCCGCCGAGCGCGTGGTCCGTGAGCTTGAACTGCGGACGGAACGCATACGCCAGCCCCGCCAGGGCCATCAGCAGCAGCACGGAGTTGAAGGCGATGAGGCCGTTGGAGCCGATCAGGTTGATGAGCACGTAGCCGCTCGCCAGCGAGCCCAGAAGGCTGGCCAGCGTGTTCATGCCGTACACCAGCCCCACCCAGCTCGCCCCGTTCGTCACACCCGCGGGCCTCGCCGCCAGCGTCAGCGGGAAGATCAGCCCCAGCGCCGTCGCGGGGAACACCACCATCAGCAGGATGAAGAGGACCACCCACTCCGGCTGCTTCGGCTGGAACGCCGAGCGCTCCAGCAGGAACGCGCCCGCGAACGAGATCAACGTCAGCGAGCACGCGTACAGCAGGATGCGCCACAGCGGAGTCGGCCCGCGCAGCATGGCGCTGCTCATGCGCGCCGCCTGTCCCATGAAGAGCAGGATGATGGCCAGCGTGATGCTCGTCACATAGATGCGGTTGCCGAAGCACAGCGACAGGAAGCGCGTCCAGGTGATCTCACACGAGAGCGCCACGAAGCCCGAGAACACCGCCAGCGCCAGCATCAGCGGGCGGCTGAGCATCCGCCCCTCCGGCGTTCCAGAGGCGCCCTGGGCAGGCTCCTCGGCGGCGGGCTCCGAGGCGGGCGGGAAGAACCGGTTGCTCAGCAGGGCCGCGGTGAAGATGAGGGCGTTGACCACCGTGGCGATGGCTCCGGCCCGGATGCAGCCCACGTAGTAGATGAGCACGAAGCTGGAGAGAATGCTCCCCGTGGCCGCGCCGATGGTGTTGACGCCGTAGAGCGCGGACACCTGCCGGCGATCCACGACGAGCTGGCTCAGCAGCGGCAGCGTCATCCCCATGAGCGCGGTGGGAATGCCAATGAGCGCCAGGCACACCGTGAACTGCGCGGCCAGCCGGGGCACCAGCGGCGCCGTGGGCGAGCCCGACAGCGAGAGGTAGAAGTCCTGGTGGGTGAAGAGCGTCCAGGTGACGATCAGCGAGCTGAGCCCCACTAGCAGCTCCACCATGCCGTAGGCCGCAAGTGGGCGCTCGGCCAGCCGCCGGCCGTTCTTCAGCAGCCGCGACATGGCCAGGCTCCCCAGCCCCAGCCCGAGCATGAACACGGTGATGACACACGCCATCGAGTAGATGGTGCTGCCGAGGATGATGCTGAACCCGCGCAGCCAGATGATCTGGAAGGTGAGCGACGTCATCCCCGTGCAGAACAGGAGCGCGCACAGGAAGCGGAAGCGAGAGCGGCTGAGCGTGGCGGGTGAGTCGTTCATGGCATCTCGGTGGCGGCGAGCCGCGAGTAGGGGGCGAGCGTGCGGACCCGCTCGAGGTACTTGTGGGCCTCGCTCTTATCACCTCGATCCAGCGCCAGCCGGGCGAGCGCCTCGGCCACGGTGAGATCCGAGGGGTTGTAGCGCAGGGCTTCTTCCAGGAGCCCTCGGGCCTTCTCGGGATCCAGCGGCGGCTGCACCTTCGCCGCCAGTCCCAAGACCTGTGCCATCCACACGGCGGCGGCGTGGTGGCGCGGGTAGATCTTGAGCGCCCGCCGGAAGTCGGCCGTCAGCGTGTCGGCGTTCGCCAGCACCTCGGCCGGAGGGCGGGCGCCAAACTGATCGAGGGCCTCGACGCCGCGGAAGAAGAGCAGGTCCGCGTCGTGGACGCGCTGGACCTCGTCGCGCAGGACTGTCAGGGCCTCACTCGACTCGGGGCCTGCCCGCAGGTGCGGGAAGACCGCGCCCGCCGGGTACACGAGGAGCTGGCGCACGGCGGCGTCGATCTCGGCGGGGGTTTCCTGTGGCAGGAAGTCCAGCACCGGGTTCATGTCCCGGTTGACCAGCGGAATGCGTGAGGCGATCTGGCGGAGCTGCTCGGGCCCGGCGCGGAAGCTGCCGAAGAAGAGCCCTGGAGAGTCCCAGCCGAAGGACTGGAGATCCTCGCGCGCCACCTGCTCGTACTTCTCCTGCCAGGCCTTGAGATCGATCCGCGCCTCGTCCCGGAAGCCGATGATGAACGCCTCCTGCGTGTTCAGGCCCAGCGGCAGCCACAGCAGGCTCTGCGGGAAGACCTCCTGGAACGTTTTCAGGATCACCATCGCCTTGCTCGTGCCCGCGTTGAGCGGCAGCCACGCGAGCGCCACGCCTCCGGGCCGCAGGTGCCGGCGCGCCTCGCGGAAGTGCTCCTGCGTGTAGAGCCGGAGGCTGCCCTCGCTGGCGAGGATCATCGAGTCCGACATGATGACGTCGTACTGCTCCTGGCTCATCTTCAGGAAGTGACGGCCGTCCATCACGTCCACGCGCACGTTGGGCTTCTGGCTCGCGTGCTCGTTGAGCGCCCCGAAGTACTGCTCGGCCATCGGGACCATGTTCTCGTCGAGCTCCACCAGGTGGAGCAGCTCCGGGTTGTAGAGCAGCAGGGTGCGCGCGAGCTCTCCCACGCCGTAGCCGATCTCCAGCACCCGCTGCGGATTCGGGTGCACGAGCATGGGCAGGTGGGCCTGGAGCTTCTGTGTCTGCCTCCGCGCCGGCACCGTCTCGCCGGACTGAAAGGGGCCTCCCAGGAGGACGCGCTCGCCCTGGGGATTCTCCGCCACCAGCACCGGCTGCAAGCTGCTCTCGCGCTCCGCGATGATCCGGAAGTCCGGACGGAGGCTGACGTGCTCGTAGTAGTGCGTGATCCAGTCTTCACTGACCCAGCCGGCCAACCCCAGCACCGCGAGCCCCGCGCTCAACCCGATCCACCGGGCACTCAGAGGGCGCACCGAGAGGACAGCCACGCCCGCCGCGATGGCCAGGTTGAGCCCCGCCACGAGCAGCAGCGTGTTCGAGGTGCCGATGGCGGGGAACAGGACAAAGCCCGTCAGGAACGAGCCCAGCACCGAGCCCGCCGTGTTGGCCGAGTAGATGTTCCCCACGGACCTTCCGAGCAGGCGCAGCGGCCCCGCGTAGAGCTTGCCCGCCAGGGGGAAGAGCCCGCCCAGCAGCAGCGTCATCGCAAACAGGATGAGGAAGCCGGCGGCGATACTGACCGTTCGGTTCCCCCATCCGCTGATCACGGATAGCAGCGGCAGGCTGACGAGCCCGAGGAACCCCAGCAGGGCCTCGAAGGCCACGAACAGCTTGAGATCGCTCAGGCCCGAGGGGCTCCAGCGGCTGAACGCGACGCTGCCAAGGCTGATGCCCAGCAAGTACACCGATAGAACGCAGGCGAAGGTGGTCAACCGGCCCAGCAGGAGGAAGTCGAGCAGGCGGAACCAGATGACCTCGTAGGCGAGCGCGCAGAAGCCGGAGATCGCGAAGGCGGGCAGGAGGATGCGGCCGTCGATGGCCTCCCTCGCCTCGGTGGGAGCAGGGGAGGTGGCAGGGGCTTCGTCATCGGAGCGCGGCGCCGAGCTCTCCCGGCGGGCCAGGAGCAAGGCCGCCAGACCCGTCACGGCGTTGAGCGTGAGCGCGAGGTGATAGCCCACCTCGTAGCCCAGCACCCACACCAGCCCGATCATGAGGATGGCGCCCGCGGCCGCTCCCAGGGTGTTGATGGAGTAGAGCTGGCCCAGCGCGGCCTTCAGCCCCTCGTCACGGTCCACCACGTACCGGGCGAGCACGGGCAGGGTGCCACCAATGAGCGTGGCGGTGATGGAGACAAAGGCAAAGGCGATGACGAAGACGAGCCACTTGATCGTGGCCTGCGGCGCCAGGGCATAGAGCGCCGAGTAGACCGAGTCGATGCGGTGGAAGGCGTAGAACGCGAGGAGCCCGCTGAAGGCGACGCCCAGCTCCAGCAGCCCATAGATGCGCAGCGGCCGGGGGTGGCGGTCCGCCATCCTGCCGAAGAGGTACGAGCCCAGCCCGAGGCCCAGCATGAACGCCGTGATGACGGCGGTGACGCTGTGGGTGGTGCCCCCGAGCAGGAACGTGAAGATCCGAGTCCAGAGGACCTCGAAGAGGATCCCTGAGAGGCCCGAGACGAAGAAGAGACGCAGCACCCAATGCTGGGCGGTGGGGGCGGGGGCGGCCATGTGGGTCGCGTGAGGATGCCACAGGAGAGGGTTCTTCTGCCCGGCTGCCTGCTGGGCATGCCGCGCGCCGCCACGAGACAGGGCTGTAGCCCACCGGCCGAGCGCCGCTCGTCACAAAGCGGCTCCAAGGCTCTCGGACACTGCGGGGGGAACCATGAAGCTCCTGACCGAGATCTTCTTCTATGGCTACGTCGGCTTGCTCATCATTGCTGGAGGCTGGGGTGTGCTCGGGGCGAGGCTCGACCACCGGCTCCTCTTCGGCATGGATCCGAGTACCCTGGAGCGCCGCACGGGCGCGAGTCTGGTCAGCCAGTATCGTTTTCTCCGGGCGATCGAGTGCGGCTTCGGGCTCTTCGCGCTGCTCTGGCGGCACGAGATCTTCACCGAGCGGCCCTTCAATCGGCTCTTCCTGGCAACGATGACCCTGGGCGTCGTGGCGCGAGTGGTCTCCCTTCTCGTGGAGGGCCGGCCGCGTCCGATCTTCTATTTCTTCCTGGGCTCCGAAGCGATCGGGGCGATCCTCATCTTCGCGTACACGCGAGGCACGCTTTGCTTCTGAAGATGCGCCGCCCGACGCACTTTGCTAGGCAAGGAAGCGGGAGGTGCCCTGTCATGGACTCAAGTGCGTGGCGCAAGCTGGCGGCTCGGCTCGGGGTGGAACATCCGCTCATTCAGGCCCCCATGGGCGGCGGAGTCACCACGCCGGAGATGGTCTCGGCGGTCTCCAATGCCGGAGGGCTGGGCGCTATCGGCGCCTCCTACCTGCAACCCGAGGACATCGTCCGTCAGGCGCGAGCCGTGCGTGCGCTCACGCAGCGGCCGTTCGCCATCAACCTGTTCTCTCCCACAAGCCCCCAGGCGAGCGTCGAGCCGGCTCCCATGCTGGAGATCCTCGGGCGCTACTATCAGCAGGTCGGGGTGCCCGTGCCCCAGGCTCCGGCGACCGCGTTGCCTGACTTCTTCAAGCAGGTCGAGGCGGTGCTCGAAGCCGCCCCGGCCATCTTCAGCTTTACGTTCGGCATTCCACCGGCCCACGTGCTCGAGGCGTTCAAGTCCCGGGGCATTCTGGTGGGGGGAACGGCCACGACCGTCCAGGAGGCTCGGCAGCTCGAGGCCGCGGGGGTTGATTTCATCGTGGCCCAGGGCGCGGAGGCCGGCGGACACCGAGGCTCCTTCGCCGGTCCGTTCGAGGCGGCGATGGTCGGGACGATGGCGCTCGTTCCCCAGGTCGTCGATGCGGTGAAGCTCCCCGTCATCGCGAGCGGGGGAATCATGGATGGCCGCGGCATCGCCGCCGCGCGCATGCTCGGGGCGAGCGGTGTGCAGCTCGGCACGGCCTTCTTGACGGTTCGCGAGGCCGGGACCGCCCAGGCTCACAAGGCTGCGCTTCGCTCGACCCGGGATGATGCGACCCGCGTTACTCGCGCGTTCACGGGCCGCCCGGGCCGCATGATCTCCAACGAGTTCATCGAGGCCCTCGAAGGCAGCAAGGCCCTGCTCCCGTTCCCGGCCCAGCACTACGCCACGAGTCCCTTGAGAGCCGCCGCGGCGAAGCAGGGCGACACCCGCTTCATGGCCCTGTGGGCGGGACAGGCCGCGGCGCTGTCTCGAGACGTGTCCGCCGCGGAGCTCGTCCGGGCCTTGATCCGCGAGTCCGAGTCAGTCCTTCGCGCGGCCCTTGAGTGAGCCAGCAGCTCAGGACGGCCGCTGGGCGGGAGAGGCTTCTGCCTCCGTGACGGGCACTCCCGCCATGCGCAGCACCCGGAGCGCGTTGGTGGTGTCCACCACTCCCGGGCGCAGCTTGTAGTCGAAGACCATCTTTCCTTCCTCGAGGTGGTCTCGGAAGTGGACGTTCACCACGAGCACACCCGGCTCGTCCGCCAGCGCGGCCAGGGACAGGTCATGGGTGGTCACCGCTCCGCAGGCGCCCGTGCCCAGCAGCAGCCGGAGCACCTCGCGCGAGGCGATCTGCCGCTCGCGCGTGTTCGTGCCCAGGAGGATCTCGTCGAGCAGGAACAGGCACTGCCCCTGTGCTGCCTCGGCCGCGTCCAGCACGGCCTTGATGCGCTGCACCTCCGCGTAGAAGTAGGAGACGCCGCGCTCCAGCGAGTCCTTCACCCGCATGCTCGTGAGCACCTGGAGCGGGGACAGGGTGAGCGCTCGAGCGCAGACCGGCGCTCCCGCCAGCGCCAGCACCACGTTGGCTCCCACCGCTCGCATCAGCGTCGTCTTCCCGGACATGTTCGAGCCGGTGATGAGCAGCGCATGGCGCGGGCCCGGCAGCGACACGTCGTTGGGCACCGGGTTGTCCAGCAGCGGGTGGCCCAGCTCCTCCGCTTCCACCTTCGGCCCCTCGGACACCAGCGTGGGCCACGCGAAGCCGGGCCGATCGTGCGCGAAGCCCGCCAGGCACGAGAGCGCCTCCAGCTCCGCGAGCGCCTCGAACCAGCCGCGCACCTCCTTGCCGTGCCGGGCGCGCCAGTTCTCCAGCGCGAACAGCGCGTGGATGTCCCAGAGCGTGAACAGGTGCACCACCGGGTGGAACTGGTGGCGCTTGAACTCGACGAACGAATAGAGCCGGCTGAACTGGTGGAAGTGGCTGGAGACCGCGGGCTCTCCTGCCCGTTGCAGGCCCGACTGGAGCCGCTGGAGCAGCGGGTGGCGTAGCTCCTGGCGCTCGAGCCGGGCGAAGAGGGGTGCATAGCGCACGAAGCCCTCCTCCCCGGCGGACATCTCCTGCTCCATCTCCTTGAGCCGCCGGCGAGTGATCACCACCACCGCGAACTGCGGCAGGAAGCTCACCCACCACACCCAGTGCGGCAACACCTCGAGCTGGCCGAGCACGTAGAGCGCCAGCGTGAGCGGCGGCAGGAGGAAGGCCAGCGGCCGGGACCAGCGGATGGAGTCGAGCGAGGGCCCGGCCTCGGCCCATTGAATGAAGTGGCCCGGCTCTGCCTTCTCACGAGACACCACGCGCGCCTCGACGCACACGTCCTGCCGGAATCCCACCAGCGGAGCCAGCTCCCGCGCCGCGCCCTGCCTCTCCGCCACCTCCTGAGCAGGCGAGGGGGCGGACAGCCAGGACGCGAGCCGCTCCTCGCCGAACCCGGTCGCCGTTTCATTCAAGAGCTGGAACAGGCTGGCCTGACCGAAGACGTCCAGGTCCGGAATGTAGAGGTGGGAGGAGGACAGGAAGCGCTCGCCCCGCTCGGTGAACTCGCGCCAGGCTCCGCTCAGCCGCGCCAGCCCTCGCTCATTCAACGAAACGTACAGCCGCTCCCGCGCCTCCCGGCGGAACACATAGTGGTGCAGCACGGCGAGCACGGCATACAGGGCCACGGCTCCCGCCACCGCCCACCAGTACGGCTTCGGCAACCGCCCGAAGAGGGTGAGGCCCGCGATCACCGCCGCCGCCAGGAAGGCGAGGCCCCGCAGGTTCGCGTACCGCGCGCTGATTCGATCCAGCTCCGCCAGCTTCGCCTGGGAGGCGGCTCGACGCTCGGCGTACGTGCGCTGCGGAGTGGACTCGGCGGTGGAGCTCATAATCCCCGGGCGTGCAGTTCAGGAGCCGGGAAGATAGCGGCGCCGGGCACGCAAGGAACCCCCAAACGAACTCCCAAAAGCACGACGGGCTCGACCGCTGCGCGCGGCCGAGCCCATTCGTGTTCGTTCACTCTGGGGACAGGAGCGGTTTACTTCTCCTTGCCGGCAATCTTGCGCAGCGCCTTCTGATCCCTCACGCAGAGGATGCGGCCCACGTTGCCGAGCACGCCCTCGCGCTTCATCTCGTTGATGAGCGTGGAGACGAACGAGCGCGAGGCGCCCACCAGATCCGCCAGATCCTGCTGCGTGATGCCGCGCAGGTCCGTCTCGCCGCCGTGCGGGCAGCGCTCGCCGTGGGCCTCGACCAGGGTGAGCAGGGTGTCCGCCAGCCGGGCCGGGACCTCCTTGAAGGTCAGCCCCAGCACGCGCTTGCGCAGCGCACGCACGCGCTCGGCGTAGGCGCGCACCACATCCAGCGCCAGGGCCGGGCGGGCCTCGAGCTGGGCGCGGAAGTCACGGCCCTCGATGGACCACACCTCGGCCTCGCCGGACGCCACCGCCATCTCCTCGATGGTGGTGCCCTCGGGGCGGAACACCTCGCCGAAGATCTCGCCAGGGCGCAGGATGCTCACCACCGAGCGGGTGCCGTTCTTGCCCACCCGCATCAGCCGCACGCGGCCCGACTTCAGCAGGTACACCCGGTCCGTGGTGTCGCCGTAGCGGTAGATGACCGAGTTGTGCGGGAAGGACTCGACCTTGAAGTAGCCCTTGAAGTCGATCGCCTCCTGGCCGGGGACGATCTTGTTCGCGGTCACCATCATGCCGGAGCTGGTGGTCTGCAGCGGGGCGACGACGTTGGAGCCGATGGGGCCGAGGGGACGGTTGAAGCCGTGCATTGAGTTCTCTCCTGCGAGCAGAGTGGGTGGGGCAGAATCCCGAGTGCCGAACGCAGGACCGTCAATCCAAGGATTGTGCCAAGCGGGAATGAAATGCTCCCAGGGCAACAAACTGAGGAATGCCGGGTACTTAGCGCTATAGGATCAAATCCCGGCGCTCGCGGTGTCCGAAACTTGAAACAGAACGTTCAAACAGTCTGATCAACGTGAACGAAACGTTCAATTCGGCGGGGGCTTTGTCGAGGGGGTGACACTGTCCGAAACGGGACGGCTCCTACACCCGACGCTAACCCTGTCCACCCAAGGACGAGGGCAGTCCCTGGGAGAGCCCAAATTTCTGGAGTTTGCGCTCCAGGGTGGGCCGGCTGATGCCCAGAATCTGGCAGACCTTGCCCTTGTGGCCCTTGGTCACGGCCATGGCGCGCTGGATGAGGATGCGCTCGGCTTCCTCGAGCGTGGGGATCTGGCTGACGTCGTCCACCGCGGGGGCCGCGAGCATGAGGCCCGGGGTGGGGAGGGGGGCGGGAGTGGTGGGGGTACGGCCGGGCTCGGGGGCTCCGGGCTCAAGGGCGGGCAGATCGTCCCCCAGCAGCACCTCGCCCGGCGCCAGCACCACGGCGCGGGTGAGCACGTTCTCCAGCTCGCGCACGTTGCCGCGCCAGGGCAGGCGGGTGAGGTGCTCGAGCACCTCCGGCGGCACGCGCGTCACCCGCTTGTGCACCTTCTCGTTGATGCGCTCCAGCAGGTGGTGCACCAGCAGCGGGATGTCCTCGCGCCGCTCGCGCAGGGGCGGAATGGTGAGGGTGATGACCTTGAGGCGCTGGTAGAGATCCTCCCGGAAGCGCCCGGTGGACACTTCGTCGGCGAGGTGGCGGTGCGTGGCGGCGATGATGCGCGCTCGCAGCTTGACCTTCTTCACGCCACCCACGCGCTCGAACTCGCGCTCCTGGAGCACGCGCAGCAGCTTGGACTGGAGCATCAGCGACATGTCGCCAATCTCATCCAGGAACACGGTGCCGTCCTCGGCCAGCTCGAACTTGCCCTGCTTGGTGGCGGTGGCGCCGGTGAACGAGCCCTTCTCGTGGCCGAACAGCTCGCTCTCCAGCAGCGTGTCCACGATGGCCGAGCAGTTGATGCCGATGAAGGGCTTGGCCTCGTCGTACGAGTAGTTGTGGATGACGCGGGCGAACAGCTCCTTGCCCGTGCCGCTCTCGCCGTTGATGAGCACCGTGGCGCGGCTGCTGGTGACCTTGCCGATCTCCTTCACCAGCTGCTGCATCAGCGGGCTGGTGCCGACGATGTCGCCCAGGCGCGCCGCCGCGTTCTCCACGCTCATGGAGGCCGCGCGGCGTGAGAGCTGCCGGTACTCCAGCGCCCGCTCCACCACGAGATCCAACGCCGCCGGCTCGGGGAAGGGCTTGTGGATGTAGTCGAACGCCCCGGCCTTCATGGCCCGGATCGTCGTCTCCATGTCGTGGTGCGCGGTGACGAGGATGATGCGCGCGTCGCCGCACAGCGTCTTCAGCTCCTCGATGATCTCCAGGCCGCTGCGGTCCGGCAGCATCATGTCCAGGATGACCACGCTGGGCATGGAGTCCTGGGCGGCCTTGAGGCCCGCGGCGGCGCTGGTGGCCGTCACCACGTGATAGCGCGGTGCGCCATCCTGGAGGATCTCCTCGAAGTGCATCTGGAGATTCTCCAGGAGCCCCACGTCGTCATCGATGATGAGAACGGTCTCCATTCGACTCACTCACACGGCGAAGGTGAGTGTGAACACCATTCCCGGCTCCGAGCTTCCCTCGGCCGAGATGTCCCCGCCCTGATTGAGCATGACACGTCGGAGCGCCGCGAGGGAGAGCCCCGCCCCCCGCGCCAGCCGCGAGCCGAAGGGCTCGAACAGCGTGCCCCGCTCCTCCGGGGGCAGGGCGGCGGCGGAGTCCTTCAGCACCATCAGCGCCCGGCCCGAGGGGCCTTGACGCAGCTGGACCTCGACCTGGGAGCCCTCGGCCAGGCCCATGGCGATGTTGAGCAGGAGTTGGGCGAGCACGGGCCGCAGCCGTGTGGCATCCACGCGCACCCGGGGCAGCTCGGGAGCCTCGTCGACCTTGAGCTCGATGCGGCGCTCGGCCAGCTCGGGCGCCACCATGGCGTGGGCCTCTTGAACGACGGTGCGCAGCGGCTGCTGCTCCAGGTTGGGCACGCTGTCGCGGCCGTACTCGGAGAGGAGCCAGAGCATCCGCTCCATGGTGCGGATCTCCCGGTTGGCGATGGTCAGCCGGCGCTTGTCGCGGTCCGACAGGCCGGTGTTCCGCTGGAGCGTCTGCACCGCCATCTTTACGGAGCTGAGCGGGTTGCGGATCTCATGGCTGAGCGAGGAGGAGAGCTTGGAGATCTGCACCGGCGGGGCGCCCTCCAGCAGTCCGTCGAGATCCTGGATGGCGGCAGTGGGCTCGCCCGTCTGCATGCCGAGCACGAGGCGGAGCGGCGCGGGCTCCTCGGGGCGAGAGGGGGGACCATCCATGAGTGGGTTCTCGCGTCGCTCCTGCGGGGGCTTCGCCTTGGGGCCGAGCCGGGCGGAGATGAACTCCACGGCGCGGTGATCCTCACGGGCGCGGGCGTCGAGCTCGCGGGCGCGCTCGGGGGAGATGCCCAGCGCCACATGCAGCGGAGTGTCCTGCAGCTCCGCGGCGGAGCGGCGAAGCACGGCGGTGCAATCGCCCTCGGCGCGAGTAACCCGGAGGCTTGGAGACCAGACGAGCTGGACGGCTTGCAGGAGCGGGGCGTTCATTGGTCGGACCTGAACATAACGAGTAAGGTTCCGCGCTGTCCCCATGCACGGCGCCTCGGGTTTTCCGAAGAATCTGGTTTCAAGCTTCCTCTTCCTGTCCGGGGCCACCGCCCTCGTCTACGAGCTCGTCTGGTCGAAGTATCTCGCCAATGTGCTCGGGAATAGCGGACAGGCGCACGCCGTGGTGCTGGCCACCTTCATGGGCGGGCTGGCGCTGGGGGCATATGTCTTCGGGCGAACAGCAGACCGGGTAAAGAGCCCGCTCGCCATGTACGGACTGCTGGAGCTGGGGGTGGGGCTGTACGCTCTGCTGTTCCCCTCGGTGCTGCACGTGCTGAGCGCGGCGTACCTGGCGGTGGCGGTGAAGGTGCCGGACGGGGTGCGCGTGGGGCCCAAGCTGGCGCTGGCGGCGCTGTCCCTGGTGGTGCCCACCATGCTGATGGGCGGAACGTTGCCCGCGCTGGTGAGGCACTTCTCCGCCACGCTGGCGCATGTGCGGCGCGAGCTGGCGCGCCTGTACGCCATCAACAGCCTGGGCGCCGCGCTGGGCGTCTTCCTCGCCGGTGTCAGTCTGGTGCCAGCGCTGGGCCTGTCGCTGTCGGCGAAGCTGGCCGCGAGCATCAACATCCTGCTGGCGCTCGGGGCCCTGGCGCTGGCTCGGAAGCATCCGCCGGCGCTCACGCAGAGCGCTCCGGCCGAGGGTGCAGCTCCCTCCGAGGGCGGGGATGAGCTGTCCTATCCCCACTCCGCGGTGCGAGCCGCGCTGCTGGGCGTGGCGCTGTCCGGCTTCACGTCCATGCTCTACCAGGTGACGTGGATCCGGCTGCTGTCCATCGTCCTGGGCGCCTCCACGTACGCGTTCACGCTCATCCTCACCGCGTTCATCCTCGGCATCGGCCTGGGCAGCTTCTGGCTGATGACGCGCAAGGGGAGGGGAGATCTGCTGCGCCTCTTCGCGTGGCTCCAGGTGGCGTTGGTGGCCAGCGTGTGTGTGGCGCTGCCGCTCTACGTCCGGCTGCCGTACCTGTTCCGCAAGGCGCAGTTCATGATGAACCGCACGCTGGACACCTGGCCGTACTTCCAGGGGCTCACGTTCGCGTACTGCTGCCTGGTGCTGCTGGTGCCCACCTTCTTCATGGGCGCGGCCTTCCCGGCGGCGGCTCGAGTGGCCACCGCCAAGGTGACGGAGGTGGGGCGGCAGCTCGGCGGCGTGTACCTGTGGAACACCCTGGGCACCATCACCGGCGCGGCCCTCGGCGGGCTGGTGCTGATGCCGTGGTGGGGCATGGAGGGCAACTTCATCGCCGGGCTGGTGGGTAACCTCATCGCCGCGGGCGTGGCCTTCGCCGCCATTCCGGGCCGCCCCGCGCAGCCGGCCCGCGCCTTCTGGCCGCTGGGGATCGGCGTGGCGTGCGGCCTCCTGTTCCTCCTGCCCATGAGCGGCTGGGCCGTCACCTTGTCCGGTATCGCCTCGTTCCGCATGCATGAGGCGCCGCCCGAGAGCTACACCGCCGCCGTCTCCAACTACGAGAAGAGCACCCAGCCGCTCTTCTACCGGGATGACACCTTCGCCACCGTGCTCGTGGGCGAGCTGAAGAACGGCCACCGCTTCATGAAGCTCAACGGCAAGGTGGACGCCTCCACCGGCCTGGACATGGAGACGCAGATCCTCGCCGGCCACCTGGGCATGCTGCTGCACCCGCGCTCGCCGGAGAACGTGCTCCTGGTGGGCGCGGGCTCGGGCGTCACCGCGGGCTCCGTGCTGGCCCACCCCGTCAAGCACCTGGACATGGTGGAGATCTCTCCGGCCGTGGTGGATGCGGCCCGCCTCTTCAAGGCCGTCAACCGCAACGCCGTGGATGATCCGCGCACGCACGTCCACATCGACGATGCCAAGACGTTCATGGCGCTGGCGCCGCTCCAGTACGATCTCATCATCAGCGAGCCCTCCAACCCCTGGGTGGCGGGCGTCTCCGGCCTGTTCTCGCGGGACTTCTTCCGCACCGCGGATCTGCACCTCACCGAGGACGGCATCCTGGTGCAGTGGATCCACACCTACGAGAGCAGCGAGGAGATCATCAAGCTGGTCATGCGCACCCTGCGCGAGACGTTCCCCTACGCCACCACCTGGCTGGGGCCCACGGATCTCATCCTCGTGGCCAGCCGCAAGCCCATCACCTTCGATGCGAAGAAAGTAGCCGAGCGCCTCGCGCTCCCGGACGTGCGCGAGGACCTGGGCCGCACCGACATCCACGACGTGTTCGGGCTGCTCGCCAAGCAGGTGCACAGCGACCAGGGCCAGCAGGAGTTCGCCAGCACCGGCCCCATCAACACCGACGATCGCAACCTGCTCGAGTACGCCGCGCCCGTGGCCTTCTTCCTCCAGAACCAGGAGACGCGCGTCCATGACGAGCGCCGCGGCCCCGATGGCGGCGCGCGGCTGTGGATCCACCGCTACCTCCAGGAGAACCCGCCCACCGCGGAGCAGGCCGCGAACCTCTACCGCAACCTCGACCGCAACCACGCCATCAATGATCCGCTCGTGCGCGGGTCGGCGGCGCTCTGGTACTCGCTGGCGCCGGACAGCCTGGAGGCCCGGGTGGCGCTCGCCAACACCACCCTCGCCCAGAAGGATCTGACGCTGGCCGAGTCCGTGCTCGCGCCCGCGCTGGAGCGGGGCCGCGAGGATCCGCGCTTCGTCACCGCGTGGATGAAGCTGATCACGGCGCGGGCCTGGGCTACGCGCACGGCGTGGACGCCGGCCTCCGGGCTCACCGAGACCGTGGCGCTAGGCCAGGCCCAGGTGGCCGCCCATCCGGATGATCCGGAGCTCTCCAAGGCCCTCAAGGCGCTCTGCGAGGTGGTGCCACAGTCTTGTAGCTCCCCAGGTTCTGCCCCCGCCGTGGCGGCTCCTGCGGGGCCGTGATCCTCCTTCCGAGCGCTGAGAAGGCTCGAGCAGCGGGTCTCCCAGGGTTTTAAACGGCCGGGACATACTGTAAGTGTAAGGGCCGTCGCGTCGTCCTCACGAGGAGTCCGTCATGAAGGCGCTTTCCCAGAAGCAGCTTCGCAAGGCCAAGGGTCAGGGCATGACCGAGTACATCATCATCGTGGCCCTCATCGCGATCGCGGCGATCGCCGTGATCATGCTCTTCGGCGACAACATCCGAAAGCTGTTCGGCGCCTCGGCCGCGTCGCTGGCCGGTAACTCCACGGTGTCCAACGACGGCGCCAGCTCCAACGACACCTTGAACAAGAAGACGATGAAGAGCTTCGCCGAGAACAACGCCTACTAACCTAAAATCCAGGAATTTCGCACCTTTCCAAGCATCCTCCCGATGACGGATGGTGGCCCTTGCCAGATCCCTCTAGGGTGCGATTGCCCTCGAAATCAAAGGGTGCCGTTTCCCACCGCCAAAACCCCCAGGGAGTCACTCATGAAGGCCCTTCCGAAGAAGCAGCTGCGCAAGGCTCGTGGTCAAGGCATGACCGAGTACATCATCATCGTTGCCCTCATCGCCATCGCGGCGATCGGCGTGATCACGCTGTTCGGCGACAACATCCGCAAGCTGTTCGGCGCCTCCGCGGCGGCCCTCGCTGGTAACTCCAGCGTGTCCAACGACGGTGCCAGCTCCAACGACACCCTGAACAAGAAGACGATGAAGAGCTTCGCCGAGAACAACGCCTACTAGTTCTCGCTCGTCGGTGGGAGCCCCGCTTTGGCGGGGCACCTTCCGGCTCGAAAAGGCGGCACGGACCCGAAAGGGACTCCGGCCGCCTTTCTGCTTTTCTGGGCTCCGGGCGCTTGGAGCCGCCTTGTCACTCCTCTTCGGCGGGTAGGTCTCGTGGGGATAGACGGTGGCCCTCGAACACCGTGAGTACGACGATGCCGGTGGGCTCGACTCGGTAGACGATGCGGTAGTGGCGCAGCAGCACTTCCCGGATGTCGTCGCGCCCGGCTTCCGGCACGCGCCTTCCGGCCCGGGGCGTGCTTGCCACCCAACGGGCTTGCTCGCGCAGTTTTTCGATCCAGGCCCTGGCGGCGACCGGGTCATCCTCGCCAATGAAGCGAGCAATCTCGAGCAAGTCGTCCTTCGCCCGCAGCGACCAACGGACGCGCGGCGGACTCACGCCTTGCGCTTCCCGAGCTGCTCGGTCAGCGCCTCATCGAGCTCCTCATCGGACAGGACACGGCCTGCCTCGGCATCCGCGAGCCCTTCATCGATGGCTGTGAGAAACCGTGCTCGGGAGGCCAGCTGATCGAAGTCTTCGGGAGCCAGGAGCACCGCGGCGGGTTTGCCCCCTTGAGTGATGATCACAGGGCGTCGATGCTCTCGCAGCTGCCGGACGACCTCTGAGGCCCGGGTCTTGAACTCGGCGATGGGCAAGATGTCCTCCGAGACTTGGAGGGGCTTCATAGAGGCTCCGATGGTCAGAACTCTGGTCTGAAGATAGCCCTCTATGGAGCCCATCAGCCAGGGCTGCGGGAGCTTTCCATCGCCGATCACCCTTGCTCGGCTGCTCTCTGGTGCAGGGGAGGAGCCAACGAGGCAGCCGTAATCAGGCCTTCCGGCGCGCGGGCAGCAGCTCGCGCAGCACCTTGTGGGTGTTTCGCAGCATCTCCTCGGTGGTGTTCCAGTCCACGCAGGCGTCGGTCACCGAGCAGCCGTAGCGCAGCTGCGAGAGGTCCGCCGGGATGGGTTGGCTGCCCGCCTCGAGGAAGCTCTCCACCATCAGGCCCATGATGGAGCGGTTGCCCTCGCGCAGCTGGTGCACCACGTCCTTCATCACCAGCGGCTGCAGCTCCGGCTTCTTCCAGGAGTTGGAGTGCGAGCAGTCGACCACGATGTTGACCGGCAGCTTGGCCTTGGAGAGCGCCTGCTCGGCGAGCGAGATGGACACCGTGTCGTAGTTGGGGCGCCCGCCGCCGCCGCGCAGCACCAGATGGCCGTAGGCGTTGCCCTTGGTGCGGATGATCGCCGACGCGCCGCTCTCGTTCAGCCCCAGGAAGCTGTGCGGGCGAGACGCCGAGAGGATGCCGTTGACCGCCGCCTCCAGCGAGCCGTCCGTGCTGTTCTTGAAGCCCACCGGCGTCGACAGCCCCGAGGCCATCTCGCGGTGGGTCTGAGACTCCGCCGTGCGCGCGCCGATCGCCGTCCACGAGATCAGATCGCCGTAGTACTGGGGCGCGATGGGATCGAGCGCCTCCGTGGCCGCGGGCAGGCCGAGCTCGGCCACGTCCCGGAGGAAGCGCCGGCCCCGCTCCATGCCCTCCTCGATGTGGAAGGAGTCGTCCATCCGCGGATCATTGATGAAGCCCTTCCAGCCCGTGGAGGTGCGCGGCTTCTCGAAGTACACCCGCATCACCACGTGGATCGTCTCGCGGACCTCGTCGGCCACCTTGCGCAGCCGGCGCGCGTAGTCCAGCCCCGCCACGGGATCGTGAATGGAGCACGGGCCGATGATCACGAACAGGCGCGCATCCTTGCGGTCCAGGATGTCCACCAGCGCCCGGCGGCCGGAGAGCACGGACTCGGCTGCTCGCTCGGTCATGGGGACTCGCGCCTTGATCTCGGCGGGAGAGGGCATGTGGTCGACACCAACGACATTCAGGTTTTCGGTGCGTGTGCTCATGGTGCGAGTTCTGCCGTCCGGGGTGCGGCGCGGGGGAGGCCCTATTGTATGACCAACGGGGCCGGTGTTCTCCACGTTCTCTGCGGAGCGGAGGGCTCGCCAGCCGCCTGCCCTCCGGGCACCCCTTAGATCAGGGGTTGAGCGCGGTAGGGGTGGACGCCCCACACCTCGGCTCTCGGACTGGACTCCCGGGATGGCTACGTGCGTGAGCGGCGTGTGGCGAAGATGGAGGTGACGAGCCCGCTCAGCGCGAGCAGGGACAGCGCGAGCCCTACGCGGAAGCTCAGCGGGGAGTAATCGAAGCGGACGGTGTGAGGGCCCGCGGGGATGCGCACGGCGCGCAGAGCGAAGTCCGCGCGGTGGATGGGCGTGGTGGCCCCGTCCACCGTCGCTCGCCAGCCCGGGTAGTGGCTGTCGCTGACCACGAGGTAGCTCTCGTCACAGGCCTCCACCGCGACCTCCAGGTGCCGAGCGCCTGAGCTCACGATCCGCGTGTGGCCTCCGCAGGACAGGCGGTCCAGCGGCTCCCCGGTGGCCAGGAACGCTGTGCTCCGGAAGGGCTCGGTGGGGTCGAGCACGGCCTTCAGCGCGTCGGCGTCCGGTGTCACCTGGGCCTTCTGCACGAGGAAGGCGCGGGGCAGGGCCGTCTTCGAGCGGGAGAGCGTGGTGCCGTCCTCCAGCGTCTGGAGCAGCTCCAGGTCCTCGAACGGTGGAGGCCCGTGGCGCACGTACCAGGTGACGCCGGTCAGATCGTACACGCTGCGCTCTCCGGCCAGGTTGAACACGTCGCTGCGAGCGGGCTCGGGGGCTCCATAGCCCTCCAGCGCGGGCAGCCGCTCCTCGACGAAGCGGTTGGGGATGAGCCGGTCCCGGCTCAGCTCGATGGTGCGCGACACGGCGTTGGGGACCTTGGTCGGATCCGCGGGGCCTCCGATGTCGGCGCTGATGCGCCCGTCGAGCGGCTCGGGCAGGTGGGGCCGGATGGCCGAAGTCCGCGCGAGCGGTTCGTAGGGCGAGTACTTCGGCACCGTGAGCAGGTGGTGTGCCGCGATCAGCTCCAGGATGGCGAGCGCCGCCAGCGCGTGGCGCACCCGGCTCGGGCGCGCGAACGAGTCTCGCAGGACGAAGAGGAAGACAGTGGCCAACCCCAGGAAGAGCAGCGGCCAGGTGACTCCGGCCTCGGCGGACTCGCGCATCGGCAGGCGATGGACGATGGGGCCTGCCACGCCCATCGCCACGCCCATCGCCACGAACGTCACCGCCGCTCGAAGCAGCGAGGGCCGCACGCGCCGGGAGAGCCGGCCCATGGCCTCCAGCCCGAAGCCGGACAGCAGGGAGAGACAGAACGCGGCCCCCACGAAGTACTTGGCCGGGTAGCGGAACAGGGAGAAGGGTGGCGCCTGCAGCAGCACCGCCGCGGGAGGGAAGTGGCGGCCCAGGCTCAGCAGCGCGAGCAGCACGGCTCCCACCGCGAAGGGCCGGGCCCGGCGAGGACCCGAGATGGCTCCCACCACCGCGAGCGCGCACGCCACCGAGCCGAGGAATTGGTTGAGGATGAACCACTGGTCCTCGCCCCAGTAGGGGCCTCGGGGCCAGTCCGCCAGCGGCCACACCATGGACAAGAGCTGCGGCCAGGATACGGACCACGCCAGCCGCTGGCTCGCGAAGCCCTCCGTCCGCGTGCGCAGAGAGTTCATCGCGAACTCGGCGGCGGGCAGCAGCACCAGGGCCGCCAGGGCTCCGGCCAGCGCCAGCCCGCCCGCCACTCGCACCACTCCGGTCCAGCGCGTGGCTCGGGCCTGAGGCAGAGCGCTCGTCCCGCGCTGCTCGGCGCCCCAAACGGCCAGGAGCGACACGATGCCCTGCCAGAGCGTCGTCTCCGGTGAGCCAGCCAGCAGGGACAGGGCCGCGAACGCCGCGAGCCTGGTCATGGGAGCAGGGCCCGGTCGGCGCGCAGCCGCGAGCGCCGAGGAGAGGATGAAGCCGCTCCACGCCGCCGCGTCGACGACGTTCTGCTGGATGCCCAGGTCCGTCATCATCGGCGACACGCCGAACATGGCCCCCGCGACGAGCGAGGCCGCCCAGGACAGCCGGAGCTTGCGCGCCAGGAGGAACATGCCCACGGCGGCCACCGCCGCGTGGAGCACCTGCATCACCGTCATCGCGGCGATGGGCCCGGCGAGCACCACCGCCAACCACCGAGGCGGGTAGAAGACCTGCGAGTAGAGCGTGGCCGCGAACGGCTGCCCCAGCCGCAGGTACGGGTTCCACAGGGGCAGCTCGCCCGTGTGCAGGGACTCGAGGAGGAAGGCCGAGTCCGGGAAGAAGATGCGGAACACGTCCCGCCCGGCGAGCATGTTGCCCGAGAACACCGAGCGGTAGAGGAAGGCCAGCACGGCCAGCAGCCCGAGGAGGGTGAGCGCGTTTCGCGTGGAGCGTTTCATCGCGAGCTTGAGCGGGTGCGGACCCAGAGGACGTACTGCCCGTCCCGGGCCTCCTCGCGCCAGCCGCCGCGCTGCCGGAGCTGGTTGAGGAGGATGTTGCCCGGGTTCTCCTCATCCCACAGGAGGTAGTCCGGATCGTAGCGGGCGAGCGACTCCTCCCAGCCGGGCTCCGACCAGAGGATCCGCGTGTAGTCGTCGTGGATCGGCTGGGGGAAGGGATCGTTCCGGCTGTCGATGAACACCTTGTAGTCCGTCCCCGCGAAGTACGAGATGGCTCCGCCGATGGTGAAGCGGTTCAGCACCTTGCCCGGGGGCAGCTTGCGCAGCGCCTCGAAGCAGGCCAGCGGGAAGCGCGAGCGCATCACTCCCTGCTCCACCGGAACTGGGTGCTGCCAGCTCACCGCTGCGAGCAGGACGAGCGCCAGCGCTGGCCAGAGGGCTCCCCGCGCGCGCGCGCTCCAGCGCGCGAACGTCTCATCGATGGCACGTGCCGGACGACGGACGAACTCTGGCCACACGAGTCCTCGGATCGGCGCCGCATGCTCCAGCAGGGCCAGCCCGACGAGCACCGCGCCGAAGGGAGCATGGCGCTGGACCTTCAGCGCTGCGATGCCGAGCCCCAGCGCAGGCAGGAGGATGGCGACTCGCCGCACGGGAGCCTGGCCCACGCAGAAGATCGCCACGCCGAGCAAGGCCAGGTACGCCCAGCTCCAGCCCACGGCGAGATCCAGCGGCACCCACTCGTTGATGTTCTGCGTGGAGGCCAGCGCCGAGTGGTGGAGCGGATAGAACCAGATGCTCGGGCCGCTCGGAGACAGCGCCGAGGCCAGGAACATGGCGAGGCTCGCGACGAGCGCTCGGACGGCTCGGGGGCGCTGCTCCGGAGCGTCCAGCGCATGGCCCATCGCCGTGGCTCCGAGCAGGGCCGGACCGAGCAGCCAGCTCCCATGCAGGTTGGCCCAGACCGCGCCGACCAGCGGAGCGAACCACAGCACCCGGTCATTCCCCGAGCGCCACGCCTGCGCCCCGAGCACCGCCAGGGCAAACAGCAGGTGTCCCAGGTGGAAGGGGCGCTCCTGGCTCCAGGTGGGCGACTGGACAGCGAGGACAAGCCCGAGCACTCCAAGCGCCAGCAACCCCCGGCGCGGAGTGGCCCGGCCGAGCACGGCCCAGAGCAGCAGCACGTTGGCGGCGACGAGCGCTCCCGTGAGCAGCGCCGGGCCCGCGGCGCCCAGCACCTTCACCAGGAGCGCGGAGATCACCCCGAAGCCCCACTCGTGCGGCACCCAGCCCGCGGTGCCCGTCACGCTGAACGGATCCACGCGGTTGAAGCCGTGCTCCAGCACGTAGCGCCCACCGGCGAGGTGGAAGAACAGATCGTAGTGCTTGAGCGGAGACACCCCCAGCCGCACGCCGAGGAACAGGGCGAGCAGTGCGGCCGGTCCGGGGAGCAGCAGGGCCCGACGGCTCACGGCGGGCTATCCCACGCTCGCGACAGGAGGCATCGCGGCACCGGGAGTGGCAGGAGCCACAGGAGTGCTGGCAGGTACGGCCGGAGGCGCGAAGCCAAGCCGGCGCAGCATCACCTTGCGGATGCTCGGGATGCGGAACCGATAGATGAACGCGTCCGAGAAGTAGTGCGCCAGCACCACCCCCAGGCTCAGCGACGTCAGCACACGCAGGATCAAGTGCGAGCTGCTCCCGGAGGGATCGCCCGTGCCCAGGGTGCCTCGGCCCGCGCCTTCGAGGATGAGCCCGTGGATGACTCCGAGCGTCAGCAGCGGCAGCATGGACAGGATCATCAGCGGCCAGATCCACGCGCGTCCCAGCCGGGCCGGCGGATCGCCCTCGCGAGGCTCCATCATCCGCGCGGTGATCATGTAGTACTCGAGCCCGTGCATGGCGGGCAGCATCACGTTGCCCCACATGGGACTGACAATCGTGAGCCCCGTCGCCGTGGCCACCGCGAGCAGGTAGAGCACCTTGGGGCCACTGGCGTTCCCGGCGCGCAGCACCGTGCGGAACAGCACCGCGAAGAAGCCGAGCCACACGGTGAGGATCACCGCGAGCATCCCATGGGGCAGCAGCGCGCCCTGGCCCACATCCAGGTAGGGCGTGGCGCCCGGAGCCGCCGAGTCCGGCACGAAGAAGAGCCGCACCAGGATGAGGCTGAGCATCAGCGGCACATACGTCTGCTGCAGCGTGCGCTCCCGAGGACTTCCCGGCCCGAGCCCGGCCTGGTGCCCGCGCAGGGAGTGCAGCGCCCAGAAGCCCTTGTGCTGCGACAGCGTGTGGTGCAGCCCGAAGATGTTGAAGACGACGCCGACCAGGTACACGTGGGCGTCCTTGTTCGCGTAGTACGTGAAGATGAACCCCGCGCCCACCGCGAGCATCGCCAGCGTGCCCGCCAGGACCGTGCGCGGCTGCTTCGGCTCGGCGGTGAGCACGTCCCGGTGCACCGCGAAGAGCAGGTAGGTGAGCACCACGTGGGTGCCGTTGCCCAGGATGTTCTGCGCCGTCCACACCGCCAGCCGGTTCACCTCGTCGGCGGCCCGAAGCCCCATCAGCGCCGCCGCCACCGCCGAGCCCGCCGTGAGCAGGAGCGGCAGCGCGAGGAACGCCGCGTCCGCCCGAGGCGAGAAGAGCCACAGCCCTCGGAACGGCAGGCTCCCGCTTGGAGTGGAGGTGGTAGGCCCGTTGGCCAGGGTGGGGGTCGACGCGGTCATCACTCCCAGTATACCCGCCCTTCCAGGCGGGAGATCAGGGGGCCGCGTCCTTCGCCACGCCCTGGCTCCATTGCTCGGCCACCGCCTCCGCGAGCCGCCGCGACAGCTTGGGCCGGCCGCTCGACTCGTTGAGGTGTGTCACATCGATGAAGTCCTCCGGGCCGAACTCCGGGCTCTCGGCCAGGTCCAGCACGCGGGCGCCCGTCTCGCGCTCGATGCGCGCCAGGACAGCAGCCAGGCGGGTTCGGCCCTCGGGGGTGGGCTGGTTCCAAGCCCGGTTCCGGGGCGCCAGCACCACCCGCGTCTCGCGCGACACGGAGGCCAGGGCTCGCACGGCCTCGATGAAGGCCCCCACCTGCTGATCATCGAAGCGCAGCTCCAGCAGATCGCTCGAATCCACCCGCCACTGGCGATCGGCCTCCAGCAGCTCCGGGGCGCTGCGCAGCCGGGCCCAGGCCAGGTAGGCCTCTCGCGTCTCGTCGAAGACCCAGCGCACCTCTCCCCGGCGGACCGGATCCCACTCGGGGACTTCCCGGTGCTCGATGGCGGCCCGGCTGGCGTGGATGCGCTCCACCCAGGCCTTGCGCTCGCTGCCCGAATCTCGAGGCTCGGGCACCGGCCACCAGGAGGGCGTGGGGCCATCGAAGATCCGGTCCTCCAGGATCGACTTCACGGAGCGCGGGGAGACGCCGCCCAAGAGCCAGAGGGCTCCCAGGTGTGAGGCCTGCTCCGGAGAGTGGCGCGCGACCTGGGCCAACAGGAGGGGCTTGGCCAGGATGGCCCTCTTCACGTCCGTGTGCTCTCGGAAGTACGGAGCCCGTCCGCGAGCCAGCGTGGCCTGGAAGGGCGTGAACTCCACCAGTGAGAGCCGGGCCTTGTGGCCGCTGCGCTCGAAGGTGTCCGCCACCTTGCGAGCCAGCAGGGCCTGCATCTCGGGATCCACGCCTGGAAAGCCCAGGTTGTACGCGGTGACGGGCGTGCCGAGGTGCTGCTCGAAGGTCTCCGGAGAGAAGCCGTGCTGGATGATCGACGAGCCGAACACGAGCACCGCGTCGTCATGCTGAGAGATCTCCGGAAGCTGTCCGAGGAAATCCTCGAGCCGGCCAGCGCCCTCGGTGATCTGCCCCCGGAGCTCCGGAGGCGTCTCGTGCATGACGAGGGCGGCGAACCCCCGAGCCAGCCCCAGCGCCGCCACCAGCAGCACGAGCCCCACCCCGAGAGTCCGGGCGGCGATCCGATCGCTGGAAGGAGAGGGCGAAGGCACAGGCGGGCTCAGAACTGGAAGTAGATGAAGCTATGGCCGGGCATTCCAATGGCGATGGCCACGGCGAGGCACGTAGCCACCACGGGCCAGAGGGCGAGGGAGCGCTGGCGCAGCTCGGTCTTCTCCGCGAGCGCCGAGGCCGCATGGCACAGGACGATGCCCACCCCCACGAACAGCAGGGTGAGCACGGCGGGCCACGTGAAGGAGGACGGCACCGAGGGCGCGTGCATGCCTCGCAGGACTCCGAGCGCCGCGGACAGGCTCTCCGCGCGGAACAGCACCCACCCGAGCACCACGAGGTAGAAGGTGCCCAGCCGCTTCACCCAGCGCACCGCCGCCGAGGGCGTCTGCTTCAACACGGGGAACCGTCCCACCAGCAGGTGCGCGGCCACCAGCAGCAGCCCGTGGTACAGGCCCCAGAGGACGAACGTCCAGTTGGCGCCGTGCCACAGTCCGCCCAGCAGCATGGTGAGCAGCAGGTTGCGGTAGCGGTGGTTCCGGTTCCCGCCGAGCGGGATATAGAGGTAGTCCCGCAGCCACGTGGACAGCGACAGGTGCCAGCGCCGCCAGAAGTCGATGGGCGAGGTGGCCAGGTACGGCAGATCGAAGTTCGGCGGCAGCACGAAGCCCAGCAGCAGCGCCACGCCGATGGCGATGTCCGTGTAGCCCGAGAAGTCCGCGTAGATCTGCCCCGTGAAGGCGAGCGCCCCCGTCCAGGCCTCCAGCGCGCTGCTGGCTCCCGTGGCGTGGAAGAGCGCATCCGCGGGCGAGGCGAGCAGATCCGCCACCGTCTTCTTGAACAGGCCCACCGCGATGAGCAGGTAGCCGCGCCGCACCTGCTCCCAGCGCGGAGCCTCCAGCTTCTCGAACTGCGGCAGCAGCACCGAGGCGCGGATGATGGGCCCGGCCACCAGGTGCGGGAAGAACGACACCGCCGCCAGGAACTCCTCGGGCCGCTCGCGTGCGGCCAGCTCCCGCCGGTACACGTCGATGGTGTAGCTCATGCTCTGGAACGTGTAGAACGAGATGCCCGCCGGGAGCAGGAGCGAGAAGGTGGGCTCGGGCAGCGCCACGCCCAGCGCCCCGAGCAGCCCGTGCGCCGAGTCCGCGAAGAAGCGCGCGTACTTGAAGAAGCCCAGCACCCCCAGGTTCGCCGCGAGGCTTATGGCGAGCAGCCCTTTGCGCCGGCGCTCATCCTGGGAGCGGGACAGGCGCAGGGCGATCCAGAAGTCCAGCAGCGCCGTGCCCAGCAGCAGCGGCACGCAGCGCAGGTCCCACGCCCCGTAGAAGAGCAGGCTCCCGCCAACCACGAGCCACAGCTTCGCCACGCGCGTCCTCGCGGCGAAGTGGAACGCCACGAAGAAGGCAACGAAGAACAGCCAGAACAGGGCGGTGGTGAAGAGCATGCGACCCGGGCGGCCGCATCATGTCTCGCTCACAGCCGGGGACGCTACCCTCCGCACGTGCTAAGAGAGGGCGCGCATGGAAGGCCGCCTGCTGCTCAAGAACTGCGCCGTCTTCCGGGCGGACGGGCGCGTCCGCACCGGTATGGCCCTGGTGGTGCAGGACGGGCTCATCCACCGCGTGGCTCCGGACGCCGAGATTCCCGTGCTCCCCGGAGACTGGGAGGTCGCCTGCCGTGGGCGGTTGGTCGCTCCCGGGTTGGTGGATTGCCACACCCATCTCGTCGGTGGCCAGCTCCTGCCCCCCACCGGCAACTTCCTCTTGAGGACGCCGGACAGCCGCCAGGAGCGGCGCAAGGGCGTGGCCTCGCTGCTGACGGCGGGGGAGGTGGAGGTCCTCACCCGGTTCGCCCTGGCTCGCGCGCTGCGAGAGGGCATCACCCTGGTGGTGGAGCACGTGGAGGCTCCCTCGGATGTGGCGGGCGCGCTCGCGGCGCAGGCGCGCGTGGCCGAGCAGCTCGGCATCCGGCTCGCGACAGGCCACATCACCCACAGCCTCTCGGGGGATGAGCCCGCCATGGCCTGCCTCGAGGCCAACGCCGAGTTCGTGCGCCGCTACCGCTCTCACCCGCTGGTGCGCGGCGCGCTGGGCTTCCAGTCCTCCCACTCCTGCGAGGACTCGCTCCTGCGCCGCGTCAGCGCGCTGTCCACGGAGCTCGAAGCCCCTGTCCTCTTCCACCTCGCCGAGGGAGAGGAGGATCTCGCCGCCACCTACAGCCGTCACGGCAAGCGCGTCGTCCCCCGGCTGGAAGAGCTGGGCCTGTTGGGCCCGCGCACCATCGCCGCCAGGGCCCGGAGCATCGACTCGGGAGAGGCCGTGCGTCTGGCGGCCACCGGCGCCTTCGTGGCGCTCAGCCCCCGCGCCCACCTCACCTCCGAGCGCACCGCCGAGTCCATGGAGGCCGTCCTCACCCGGCACCACCTGGTGGGGCTGGGCACCAGCGGCCATGGCTCCCTCTGGGACGAGGTGCTCGCCGCCTTCATGGGCTTGATGCGGATCTCCCGCACCGGCCGCCTACCGGATCCGGACGGCGCGCTCGATCAGCTCCTGGTGAGCGGGCCCGCGGAGCTGTGCACCCGCCTGTTCCACGCGCCCTCGGGCCGAGTGGTGGAGGGCTATCTCGCTGATCTGGTGGTGTACGACTACGTCCCCTCGGCGGACCCGGAGACGGGGCACTCGCCGCATCTGATTGGCCAGCTGGCCCGCTCGCGGGTGGCGTGGACGATCGTCAACGGCCGCGTCGCCGTGCGCGAGGGACAGCTCCTCGGCACGGACTACGTGGAGCTGGCCACCGCCGCCGCCGCCGCGCTCGCCAGCATCTGGTCCCGCGCCCACCTCGGATGAGCTCCTCCGCCTCCGCGCTCGTCGAACGGCTTCGCGCCGCCCGGGAGCGGCGAGGCGCTCTGCTCACCGATGAGCGCACCACCGCCCTCCGGCTGGTGAATGGCGCTCCGGATGGGGTGCCCGACGTCACCGTGGACACCTATGCCGGCGTCCACGTGGTGAGCCTCTACCGGGACTTCACTGCCTCCGAGGAGGAGGCCCTGCTCGCCGCGGCGCAAGAGGCCTGGGCGCCGCGCAGCCTCTACCTCAAGCGACGGCCTCGCGAGGCCCGGGTGCTGGCCAACACCGCGCGGGACGTGGTGGCACCGGAGCAGCCTGTCCTCGGCGCTCCGGTGGAGTCCCTGGAGGCGCTGGAGAACGGCCTGCGCTTCCTGATCCGCCCGGCTCAGGGGCTCTCGGTGGGGCTGTACCTGGACATGCGCGAGACGCGGGCGTGGCTGCTGGGGCAGGTGAAGGGGCTCACGGTGCTCAACCTCTTCTCGTACACCTGTGCCTTCGGCGTGGTGGCCACCGCGGGAGGCGCCACCCGGGTGCTCAACATCGACACCAGCCGCCGCGTGCTGGACTGGGGCGAGGAGAACGCCCGCCTCAACGGCCAGCCGGTGGACCGCTACGACTATGTCGCGGGGGACGTGTTCGACTGGCTCGGGCGCCTGGCGAAGAAGGGGCAGGGGTTCGACGTGGTGATCTCGGATCCGCCGTCCTTCTCCACCACGCGCACCACCCGGTTCTCCGCGGCCAGGGACTACCCCCTGCTGGCCGAGGCCGCCGCCCGCGTGGTGGCTCCCGGGGGCCGGCTGGTGGCCTGCTGCAACCTCGCCGCGCTGACCCCCCGCCGCTTCGAGGCCATGGTGGCCGAAGGCGTAGGGCGCGCGGGCCGGCAGGGGCGCCCGGTGCTCTCGCTCGGCCCCTCGCCCATCGACTTCCCCTCCTCGCCCGAGGCTCCCTCCGGGCTCAAAGTCAATATCCTCCAACTGCGCTAGAATCGCGGCGCTGTCACGCTTATCGGTTATTGTCCTGATCCGATGTCCTCTAGCGCTGCCACCCGAGATTACAGCCGCTTCGGCAAGTACCGGCTCGTCGATCGCATCGCGGTCGGGGGAATGGCGGAGATCTTCCTCGCGCATCAGGTCGATGGGGAGGGGCTGGAGCGGCCCGTCGTCATCAAGCGCATCCGCCCGCACCTGTCCAAGCACGCCACCTTCGTGAAGATGTTCCTCAACGAGGCGCGGCTGGCGGCGCAGCTCAACCACCCCAACATCGTGCAGATTCACGACTTGGGGAAGATTGGCGAGAGCTACTTCATCGCCATGGAGTACATCTTCGGCCGGGACATGCGGAAGGTGATCCCCAAGGCCGAGGAGCTGGGGATTGCGTTCCCGCTGGTGTACGCGCTGCGGATCGCCTCGGACGTGTGCGCGGGGCTGCACTACGCGCACAAGAAGGTGGACCTGTACGGCAACCCGCTGAACATCGTCCACCGGGACGTGACGCCCGAGAACATCTTCGTGGCGTTCGACGGCACGGTGAAGCTGCTGGACTTCGGCATCGCCAAGGCGGCCAACCAGGTGGAGCAGACGCGCTCGGGCGAGCTCAAGGGCAAGCTCAGCTACATGAGCCCCGAGCAGTGCCACGGCAAGTCCCTGGACTGCCGCAGCGACATCTTCTCGGTGGGCGTGGTGCTCTACGAGTGGCTCACCGGCTTCAAGCTCTTCACGGGCGAGTCCGAGGTGGCGGTGATGCGCAGCATCACCGATGGGAAGATCTACGCCCCGTCCTACTTCAAGTCGGACATCCCCGAGCCCGTGGAAGCCATTCTGATGAAGGCGCTCGAGAAGGACCGGGAGAAGCGCTACCAGACGGCGGGGGAGATGCGCGCGGCGATCGACGCGTTCCTGAGCACCTACGAGTTCACGCCCACGCCGCTGCACCTGTCGAACTTCCTGCGGCAGCTCTTCCACGACGAGCTGAACGAGGAGCAGGGCCGGCTGAAGAAGCAGACCACGAGCTCGGACGAGGTGCTGGCGCTGGACGACGAGGTGACGCCCATGGCGGCCAGCCCCATAAAGGAGGGCCAGGCGAAGGAAGGCCGCAGCCCCTCCGAGCGCCTGCTGAGCCTCACCTTGCCGGGCGAGCAGATTGAAGCGCTGGAGGCCATCGCGCAGAGGAGCGGCGTCAGCGTGAACAAGATGGTGGGAGAGCTGCTCGCGGCCTGGCTGAAGTACCGCTAGGCCTCGGGGAGGCCGCCGGACGCCATGCCTCGCGTGAAGCTGGTCCTCGAGTATGACGGAACGCGTTACGTGGGCTGGCAGGTGCAGCCCAACGGCCGCTCCATCCAGGCCGAGCTCCAGGAGGCGCTGGGACGGCTGCTCGGCGGAACGGTGGACGTGGTGGCCGCGGGGCGGACGGACTCGGGCGTCCATGCGACGGGGCAGGTGGTATGCTTCGACACGGAGCGTCAGCTCCCGCTCAAGGCGTACTGGAGGGGGCTCAACGGCCTCCTTCCCGATGACATCGCCGTGGTGCGCGCCGAGGAGGTTCCTCCGGAGTTCGATCCGCGCCGCTGGTCCCGGGGCAAGCGCTACCGGTACCGGGTGAGCAACCGGCCCTCGCGCTCGCCGCTGCGCCGCCACACGCACTGGGAGATCTTCGCCCCGCTCCAGGTGGAGGCCATGGCGCGCGCCGCCACGCACCTGCTGGGCCGGCATGACTTCTCCTCCTTCCGCGCCTCGGACTGCCAGGCCGCGCACGCGCTCCGCGAGCTCCGCCGGCTGGCGGTGGAGGGGACGGCGGGGGATGCCGTGTCCTTCGTCGTGGAGGGCACCGCGTTCCTCAAGCACATGGTGCGCAACCTGGTGGGGACGCTGGTGGAGGTGGGCAAGGGCCGTAAGCCCGAGGCCTGGGTGGCCGAGGTGCTGGCCTCGAAGGACAGGACCCGGGCGGGGCCCACCGCGCCTCCCCAGGGGCTGGTGCTGGAGGAGGTCTTCTACGGGGAGGGGCCGCCTCCTCGCTCGGCCGGGGATGCGGCGGACGTGTTCGATGACGAGCCGTGACACCTCCCGGGCGGGCTTGGGCTAGGCTCCCCCGGCGTGAGCTCCCAGCCGCCCAAGGTCCTCGACTCGCTGCGTGTCCGTGTCCGCCGCCTCCAGTTCATCGTGGGGCTCGGCTTCTTCTCGCTGGTGCTCGGCTCGGTGCTCACCGTCAACCTCACCGTGCGGTTGAGCGCGCGCGTCCAGGCCCTGGAGTCGGATTCCCTGCGCCTGCTCCTCGCTGTCCTGCTGGAGCACCTGTGGATCCTCGGGGTACTGCCGCTGCTGTGCTACGGCGCCGCGCGCATCCTCGAGCTGAAGCCGCTGTCCACGGCGCTGGGAGCGGCGTTCTCCGGAGAGATCTTCGTCGTCGCGCTCTACTTCGTGCGGGACGGCGTCGATGGGCTGTGGGCCGGGTGGTTCTACACGGCGCTGCGGCTCATCGCGATCGCTGCCGGAGTGCTCCTCTCCTTCCGGGCGGTGACGCGCGGGCGAGCGGCGGCGGCTGAGAGCGCGGCCAAAGCTCAAGCCCAGGCCCAGGCTCGGAAGGCGGAGTACGTGGAGTTCCTGCGCGAGGCCGAGCGCGGCGCGGAGAAGAGCGCCCAGCGTGAGGCGGAGCGCGCCACGGTGGCGGCCCCTATGGGTGGTGCGGCGGTGGCTGTGGCGGAGGCTCCGGCGCCCGCGGTGGTGGAGGCCGCTCCCGCGCCAGCCAGCGGAGAGCCCTCTGCCCCGAGCCCCGATGCTGCAGCAGAGCCGAAGGCCCCGACGACGGAGGGGTGAGTCGGTCCCGTGCCACGTTCATCCCGGCGGATGCCCGCCCGCGTTTTCCTCAGGGCTGGGATTGGTCGCGCCGATCACTGCATGTCGTGATACCGAAGTACGACCACGGGCACTCTGACGCACTCAAGAACGCGCTCGACTTCGTGCATCGCGTGTGGAGAGGCATCCCCTCATAAAAGTCCGAAGCACTGGCGGAAGATGGGCTGCTGGCAGACGAGTTGGGCGAAGCGCTCGACCAGGGGGCGCAGGCGGTGCTCGGGCATGTTGGGGATGGCCTGGTAGTACAGGCAGCGGAGCGGTTGTTGCCCGGATGCTCCGGCAGTGCCACCACGAAGCCAGCACGCGCCAAGTGCGCCGCCATCCCGCGATACGTCCACGGAGACCCTCCTGTCCCGTGACTGATGACGACGAGCGGGAGTTGCTCTCCCTCAACCGGGGCGTCGGTGGCGACCGCGAGCGAATAGGGTCCGAAGTGTTCGAGTCGTTCCGGCGCTCGCGCCGGGTAGAGCACCCGCACGGGTACGCGAGCGCCTTGAACCGCGTCCTCGACGTCCAGGACGCGGCAGCCGACGGTCACTTCTGAAGGCATCTGAGCATCAGGCACGGCGCTGCTTATGCCACGGCTCCGCTCGCGCCCCCAGAGAGGCAGGGCCGCGAAGAGCCGCGGCCCGCCTCAGCTCAGCAGGGGAAGCACGCGGCCTGACGCAGCGCCGTGTCCTCGGGCAGCCCGAGCGCCACGTTGAGGTTCTGCACCGCCTGCCCGGCCATGCCCTTGACCAGGTTGTCCAGCGCCACCATCACCGCCACGGTGCGCCCGCGCGAGGCCACGGAGATGTCGCAGAAGTTGCTGCCCACCACCGAGGCCAGCCGCGGCGTGCCCTCCACCACGCGCACCATGGGAGAGGTGGCGTAGTAGCGGCGGAACACCTCCGTGAGCGACGCGGTGCTCACTCCGCCCGCGGTCTCGGGCCACTCGAACTGCACGGTGGCGAAGATGCCGCGCACCAGCGGCGCCGAGTGCGGAATGAACGTCAGCCGGTGGCGCGAGGCCTTGTGCGCCACGAGCATCACATCCATCTCCGCCTCCTGCGGATGCTCCAGCGGCTTGTAGACGCGGAAGTCATGCGCGCGGGTGGGGTGGTGGGTGCCCTCGCCCGGCAGCACCCCCGAGCCCGAGGAGCCCGTCACCCCCGTGGCCGCGATCAGCCCCAGCCCCGGCGTGGCCGCCACCGGCAGCAGCGCGAGCTGCACCGCCGTGGCGAAGCAGCCCGGGTTGGCGATGCGCTTCGCGTTCTTCAGCTTGTCGCGGCGCCACTCGGGCAGCCCGTACACGAAGCGCTCCAGCAGCTCGGGCGCCGGGTGGGAGCGGCCATGAGTGGCGGCGTAGCGCCCCGGGTGATCCAGCCGGAAGTCCGAGGACAGATCGATCAACATCAGCCGATCCGAGAGCCCCAGCTCCGCCCACTTCTTCTCCAGCGCGGGGAGCTGCTGGGCGAGCTCCTCGTCCTCCAGCACGGAGAAGACCACCGGCTGCGGCGAGTCCGTGAGCCAGCGCCAGTCCGGCTCGGAGTCGAACTTGCCGTCCACCAGCCCGCGCAGGTGCGGGTGCACGCAGTGGAAGGGCATGTCCGCGTGCGGCTTGGACACCGCGCGCACCGCGGCCACCGCCGGGTGTCCGGACAGCAGCCGCAACAGCTCTCCACCACCGAAGCCCGAGGCTCCGAGGATATAGGCGTGAACCCGTTTCATGCGCTCTTCCTCCCCGCGATCCGCGGTGCGACCTTCTCCAGGATGAGGCCCCCCAGGCCGGCGGCGTCCGCGCGTGCGTTGTGCGCGGGCAGCCCCACCTCGCGCTCCACGAAGCGGATGCCCACCCGGTTGTCCGTGGCGGGCCCGGCCACCACGTCCACCTGGATGCCGTACTTCTCCTTCAGGTGGCTCACGCCGCCCGCGGCGCCCACCGGATCATTCGCGCACAGCACCCACGCGCCGCCCAGCTCGCGCAGCGCCGAGTCCTCGAGGATGGACTGCACGCCGTACTCGCCCATGATGCCGTCGCCCGTCTCCGCGACGATGATGTCCACCTCGGAGGCGGCCAGCTCGGAGAGGATGATGCGCGACACCTGCGCCGCCGTCTTCGGGCTGGTGCACACGGTGCCCGCGTCGGTGAAGTCCATCACCACCTCCGCGCCCGAGTCCCGCATGCTCAGCGTGTCCCGCATGAGCGACACGCCGGTGAGCTTGGCGCCGCCCACCCGGTAGCCCGCCTGCGCCAGCCGCCGCACCAGGGCGCACGCCGCGTAGGTCTTCCCCGCGTTCATGCAGGTGCCCACCACGTACACCACCGGCACCATCACCGGCCGCTCGGTGCCCTTCAGCGCTCCGGCGCGCACGTGGGCCGGCTGCCCGGCGCGAGACTGGAACTCGGGGAACACGAGCACCTGCCCGAGCACCTCCGCCTCGAAGGGCGTGCCCACGCCGGGGTTGTGCGAGGTGCACTGGCCAATCACCCCGCCCATGTTGAGCACGTGCAGCTTCTGCCCGGGGACCACCTTCTCCGGCACCACGCCCTCGTAGCCGTGCAGCGCGTTTCGGTGGCCCAGCGCTCCCACGACGATGTCTCCGCCGTGCAGCTTCACCAGCCGGCCGTGCACGTCCTCGAGCTCGTTGTAGACGGACTTCTCCCCGTGGATGCGCACGGCGATGACGGCGCCCTCCACGGCCTGGATCTCCTCGGTGAGGTGCAGGTTGCGGCCCAGCCGCAGGTTGCGGGTGACACTGCCTACCTTGTCGACATGCACTTTCATGGCTTCACCTTGAGGGCCAGGGTCTGCGCCACGCCGTACACCTTGGCGAAGCCGGCGGCCTCGGCACCGGTCCAGAGATGGTTGGCCTCGCCGTAGCTGGCCACCTTCGCGTCCATCAGCGAGTGCGGCGAGCGCACCCCCTCCACCACCATGGCGCGGGGGTGCAGGGTGACGCGCACCTCGCCTGTCACTCGGGCTTGCGAGGACTGGAGGTAGGCCTCCAAGTCACGCGCCAGCGGATCAAAGAAGTTCCCCTCGTGCAGCAGCGTCCCGTAGAGGTTGCCCAGCGTCTCCTTCCAGAAGAGCTGCTTGCCCGAGAGCACCAGCTTCTCCAGCTCGCGGTGCGCGGTGATGAGCAGCACCGCCGCCGGAGCGTCGAAGCCCACCCGGCCCTTGATTCCGAGGATGGTGTCTCCCAGGTGCACGCCGCGCCCCACGCCGTAGGGCTGGCCGAGCGCGTTCAGCTCGGCGATCAGCGCCACCGGCGCCAGGGCCTTGCCGTCCAGCGCCACGGGCCGGCCCTTGTCGAAGCTCAGCACCAGCGTGCGCGGCTTCAGGTCCGAGGGCACCACGCCCGCGGGGTAGGCCGCCTCGGGCAGGTGGCTCCACGAGTCGTGCGTCTCCTTGCCGCCCACGGAGGTGCCCCACATGCCCTCGTTGATGGAGTAGGCGCCCGTCTTCGCGGGGAAGTGGATGCCTCGCTCGGCCAGGAAGGACATCTCCTGGGCGCGGCTGAGCCCCAGCTCGCGGATGGGGGTGATGAGCTCCAGGTCCGGCGCCAGCGCGCGGAAGGCCACGTCGAAGCGCACCTGATCATTGCCCGCGCCGGTGGAGCCGTGGGCCAGGGCCTTGGCGCCCACCTGGCGCGCCAGCCGCACCACCTCGGTGGCCTGGCAGACGCGCTCGGCGGAGACGCTCAGCGGATAGGCCTGGCCGCGCAGCACGTTGCCGGCGAGCAGGTGGCGCAGGTAGTCCTCGAAGAGCAGCGCGCGAGCATCCACGGTGTGGTGGGCCACCGCGCCCAGGCGGGCCGAGTGCTCCGGCATCTTCGCCAGCGTCTCGGCGCTGAAGCCGCCGGTGTCCACGGTGACGGTGGTGACGGCGTGCCCCTGCTCCCGCAGGTAGATCACGCAGAAAGAGGTGTCCAAGCCGCCGGAGAAGGCCAGCACCACGGGTTTCTTGTTCATGTTCCTCGGAGTCCTTCTGCGGCTGCTGCGTGAGTCAGGGTTGCCAAATGCGCTCGGCACAGGCGGCGAGCGCGCGGTGGGTCTCGGTGAGCCAGGAGCGGGCGGTGGCCAGCTCGGCGCGGGCCTGATCCAGCGCCAGGTTGCCGGCGCCTCCCAGGTGGGTGGCCGTCAGCGCGGCGCGGTCCGGCTTGAAGGTGCCATCGCCGAGCTGGCGGGCCACCTCACGGTACGCGTCGCGGAAGGGCATTCCGCGCCCGGCGAGCACGTAGGCCTGGTGGGCCGCGTACAGCGTGTCATCGCTGGCGCGGGCGGCGGCCTCGGCGCGGATCTGCAGCGCGGGGACGAGGCGGGTGAGCACGTCCAGCAGCTCGCGCAGGGAGCCCAGGGCGGCGAGGGTGGGGCGCTTGAGGAGCTGGAAGTCCCGGTGGTAGCTGGAGGGCAGTCCCCCGGCCACCTCCTCCACCTGCCGAGCCAGTCCGCGCAGCTCCCGGCAGCGGGCGCGCGCCAGCTCCACCACGTCCGGGTTCTTCTTCTGCGGCATGATGGACGAGCCGGTGGTGAAGGCCTCCGGCAGCGAGAGGAAGCCGAACTCCTCGGTGCTGAAGAGGGACACGTCCCACAGCCATTTCTCCAGGCCACCCGCCACGGAGTTGGCCCACGCGAGCGCCGCCGTCTCGTAGCGGCCCCGGCTGTTCTGCACGTCGATGGGGCTGCGCTGCACTCGGGAGAAGCCGAGCAGGGTGGCCACGTACTGGCGATCGATCGGCAGCGGCACGCCGAAGCCCGCCGCCGCGCCCAGGGGACTGCGGTCCAGCCGGGCCCACAAGCCGCGCAGGGCCTCCAGCTCCTCCAGCAGTCCCTCGGCGAAGGCGGCGCCCCACATGCCGAAGGTGCTCGGCATGGCGCGGCGCATGTGCGTGTAGCCGGGCATCGCCACGGTGGCGTGAGCCTGCGCGAAGTCCAGGAAGGCCCCGGCCAGCTCCGCCGTGCGGGCGCCGAGCACCAGCACCTCCTCGCGCAGCATCAGCCGCAGGGCCAGCTGGACCTGATCGTTCCGAGAGCGCCCCAGGTGGATGCGCCGGCCGGGCTCGCCCACGCGCTCCACCAGCGCCGCCTCCAGCGCGGTGTGCCCGTCCTCCTGCTCCGGCCGGATGGTGAAGGCCCCCACGCGTGCCTCGTCATGCAGCGCGCGCAGGGCGGCCACCAGCTTCCGCATGTCCGCCTCGGGCAGCAGCCCCACGTGGGCCAGCATCCGCGCGTGCGCCGCGCTCCCGAGCGCGTCATGCGGCGCCAGCGCGAGGTCCACCCAGGGATCATCCCCGACGGTGAAGCGGTGGATGGCCGAGTCCAGCGGCAGGCCCTTCGACCAGAGGGTGTCAGCCACGGGCCGCCTCCTCGAAGTAGCCGCGGATCAGCCGCTGGTAGAAGGCCACGCCCGCCTCCAGCTCCCCGAGCGCGAGGTACTCGTCCGGCTTGTGCGAGCGCAGCGTGTCGCCGGGGCCCACCTTCACCGCGGGCACGTTGCCCAGGAAGGCCCAGTCGGACGCCGTGCTCGAGCCCACCGGCGCCGTGCCCTCCGAGGCCGCCACCGCCGCCCGGACAATGGGCTCGCTGGACGCCGTGGACTTTGGCAGGTAGCGCGCGGAGTGGACGATCACCTCGCTGTGGAGGACTCCGGAGAGCTGCCGGGCCACCGCCTCGTGGTCCATGCCCGGCGTGGTCCGGAGGTCCACGAAGAACTCGCAGCGATCCGGCACCTGGTTGCGTGCCAGCCCCCCCTGGATCTGCGTCACCTGCGCCCGCGCCTCGCCCAGCAGCGGGTGAGCGGGGAAGCGCAGCTCGGCCAGGGTGGAGATGTCCTGCGCCGCCAGGTGGATGGCGTTCTGGGCCTCGGCGGCGAGCGCATGCGCCACGTGCGCCGAGCGCCCATGCGCCACGCAGCGCAGCAGGAGCATCCCGCGCTGGGCGGTGCAGGGCTTCAGCCCGGTCGGCTCACCCACCACGGCCGCGTCCAGGGCCCCGAGCGCCGGCAGCACCGTGCCCAACCCCTTGCCGCCCGTCTCCTCCTCGGCGGTGAAGGCGAAGACGAGCTCGCCCCGGCCCTCCAGCGCCTGGGGGTTCTGGATCAGCCCTCGCGCCGCCAGCAACATGGCGGCGACACAGCCCTTGGCGTCATTGCTGCCCAGCCCGTACAGCTTGCCCTCGCGCCACACCGGAACCTGGGGCTCCAGCGTCCACCCAGCGCACGGGGGGACCGTGTCCAGGTGCGAGTTGACGAGCAGTCTCCGAGGACCGCTGCCCACGGTGAACCAGAGGTTGGACCCCTGGCGCTGCACGCGTGCGCCCCAGCTCTCGACCCAGGAAGCCACCTGATCGGCGATGCGTCCCTCCTGACCGGAGACGCTCGGGGTGGCCACCAGGGCCTCGAGCAGGGCAGCCGGAGTCACGCCTTGATCCCGGGCATCCGAGCCGCTTCCCGCACCACCATGGTGCCGCTGCCCTCGTTGGTGAAGACCTCCTCCAGGAGCGCGTTCGGCTGCACGCCGCTCACCAGGTGCACGCTGGCCACGCCGCCCACCAGGGCGGAGCGGATGGCATGCACCTTGGACAGCAGCGCGGGCGACATCTGCCCCTCCTGCTCCAGCGCCGCCAGATCCGTCAGCGTGGCCTGCGGGACGAGCGAGGTGGGCTCCTCCGGCCGCCGCAGCAGCCCCGGCGTGGGCAGCAGGAAGAAGAGCTTCTCGGCGCCGAGCGCCACCGCCACGGAGGCGGCCACCGTGTCCGCGCTGGCGTTGTAGACGGCGCCCGATGGATCACCCGCCAGCGGAGCCACCACGGGCACATAATCCCCGGTGCGCAGGTGCTGGAGCAGGCGCGTGTCCACGGACTCGATGTCGCCCACAGGGCCGTAGTTGCCCGGCCGGTTCGCCTCCCAGGAAGGCTCCGAGCCGCCCTCGCCGGGGCGCCGCCGGGCCCGGAGCAGGCCCGCGTCCACGCCGCTCAAGCCCACGCACGGCACGCCCGCGGCCTGGAGATCCGCGAGCAGATCCATGCGGACCTTGGCGGACATGGCATCAAAGGGGGTGTCCAGCTCCGGGCCGGCGCCGTGCACCACCACGGGCTGGATGGAGAAGGTCCACAGCAGGGCGATCTGCTCGCAGGCCGCGCGCCGCAGCCGCGCATCCCCGAGCACGGGGCCGTCCACCAGCAGCACGAAGGTCTTCCGGCGGAACTGCCGGACATAGCGCGCGGCGGACCGGAGCGCCGCGTAGGGATCAGGAGAGAAGGGCAAGGGAGACCTCGGAAGGTGTCAGGCGGCCAGGAGCCACTGGAGGATGGAGCGCTGGACGTGGAAGCGGTTCTCCGCCGTGTCGATCACGCGGCTGGAGGGGTGATCCAGCACGTCGTCAGCCACTTCGACGTTGCGGCGCACCGGCAGGCAGTGCAGGAAGATGGCGTCCTTGGCGGCCTGGGACATGGCGCGCCGGGTGGGCATCCAGCTCGAGTACGAGGCCAGCAGCGCGGCCACATCCCCCGGCGCATGCCCCAGGCGGGTGGCGGGGCCCCACGCCTTGGCGTATACGGCGCGGCTGCCCTCCAGCGCCTCCTGCTGATCATGGGTATAGGTGACGCTGCCGCCGGTGGCCTTGGCGTAGGCCTCGGCCTCGGCGCGCACCTGGGGGTGCAGCTCGAAGCCCGGCGGGTGCGCCACCCGCACCTCGCAGCCCGCGGCCGCCGCGGTGAGCAGGAACGAGTTGGGCACCGCCTTGGGCAGCGGCTTGATGTGCGGCGCCCACGTCAGCGTCACCGGCAGCTTCTTCGTGGAGCCGAAGCTCTCCCGGAGCGTGAGCACGTCCGCCAGGCCCTGGCAGGGGTGCTCGCGCGCGGACTCCATGCTCACCAGCGGCACGGTGGTGTGGCGCCGGAAGGCGTTGATGACCGAGTCCTGCTCGTCCTCCTCGTCACCCCCGCCGCCCGAGAACGCGCGCACCCCGAGCATGTCCACGAAGCGCGACAGCACCGGCGCCGCCTCCTTGATGTGCTCGGCCCGGTCGCCGTTCATCACCGCGCCCACGCGGTCCTCGAGCTTCCACACGCCGTTGCCCACATCCAGGACGATGGCGTGCCCGCCCGAGCGCAGCATGACGGCCTCGAACGAGGTGCGCGTGCGCAGCGACGGGTTGAAGAAGACCATGCCGAGCAGCCGGTTCTGGAAGACAGGGCCGGGGGACTGGCGTTTCCAGGCGGCTGCCTGCGCGAGGATCGTCTCCACGCCTTGGGGGCCGAGATCCTGGATGCGGGTGAGATGCCTCATGGGTGTGGGGACCTCGCGGGACGAAAGAGCAGGGCCATCGGGGGAGTGCATATCCATGAATAGATATGCATGGCCCTGCAGAGGCGGCGCATAATATTCATTTCGACACGCAGCGCAAGACCCCAGGTCCGATTGAATTTTGCGGGATTTTCAGCCCACACGGGGAGTGCTATTGCATGCATATGCACGCGTCGTGCATGGTATTCGCATGGGCGTGGAGCAGGAGCTGGACGAGGCCATCCGCCGTCTGTTGGAGGCGAACGAGATCACCGATCAGGCGGTGCTGCAGAAGCTGCTGGCGGCGGAGGGCCATAAGCCCAGCCAGTCCACGCTCTCGCGGCACCTCAAGCGCCTGTCGATCCAGAAGGTGAACGGGCGCTACCAGCGCGTCGAGCCCGGGGCGCCCGAGCCCACGCAGGCCGTGCAGGTGCTGGTGGCGCCTCCGAACATGCTCGTGCTGAAGACGGCGCCGGGCTACGCGCAGGTGGTGGGGGTGATGGTGGATCGCTCGCCGGAGATCTCGGGCGTGGCGGGCACCGTGGCGGGAGATGACACGCTGTTCATCGCGGTGAGGGATCCGTCGCTGCTGGCGCAGGTGCGCAGCCAGGTGGAGCGCGTGCTGCGGATGGTGCCCTGAGAGGCGCTCATCAACCCCCCGGTTCGGCTCGCGGGGCCGCCGTTGCCGGTCAGGCCTCCTCGTCGGGCAGGAGCGTGAGCAGCAACTCGTCGTCGGGCCCGAGCGGGCGCCAGCCGGGCGGTGGCGGACTGGCGAGGAGCACATCGCCGGCCCTCCTGACACGCTCTTTATGGGTTGTTGGGGTGTAGGCAGTCCACGTGCCGAGCGCCATGGCAACTTCTCCACGGTTTGCATCATCCAGCACGGTTGGCCAGCCGTTGGGGAGACTCTCGGATAGCTCGCGCACAAGCACGTCGCGCACAAAGCGCGTGACTTGTTTACGCTGCTCGGCCTCAGCGAGCAACCCGCTCAATACCTGCACGGCGGCAACGTCGTCCTTGCCGAGTTCCTCGGCCAGCAAATACAAGGGGACGGTAGGGCGCGCCTCAGCGAAGGCGGTGAGCGAAGCGTAGCCACGCTCGCGCGCCCGCTCATACAGGCGCGCCTTTATGTTGCCCTGCCAAGCACGCCCGTCGCTCATGTTCCTCTCCACGGGATGAACTTCATCGGGATCTGATAGTCCCTCATACGCTTCGCGACGTTCTTCAGGATCTCGTTCCGCGTCAGCATACGGCCGGCCTTGGACTCGGCGTCCTGCAGCGCCTCCATGATCATCCGGTTCCATTCCCCCGGCCATGTGCGCCCCAGCTTCCAGTCGCCGCCGCCATGAATCGCCTCGTGGCTCGCTCGTTCCATCCGGACGCAGAACTGGTCGATGTCCATGTCGCCCGTGAAGCCGCGCTTCTCGAACCACTCGCGGAACTCGCGCGGCAGGACGTGATGCTGTGGTGGCTCGCTCATGCCCGCTCCCGCTCTACCGGTTTCGTGCATGCCGCGCACCTCGGGCCCATTGCCCAGCGCCTCGCGCACGCCCTTGGGCAGGTCTCCGTTCGCCTGCGCCATCATCACCCCGGCGTGAATTCGGACAGCGGCGCTGACGGCTGAGACGGAGAGGACGCCTGCCTGCACGAGTCGGCGCATCATCTCCACCCACTCAGCCGAAACGACAAGCTGCGAGCCCATCATCACGCCGTTGGAGTTGACGACAAGCCCCACGCCGAGCATGGCGGGAGCGGCCGGAGGCAGTCGTGGCAGCGTCAGCTTCATCGCCGATACCATGGTGAGCATCTCGACGAGCTGCGCTACCGCCATGGCTTGACCGGCGCGCTCCATGGCTACGCGCGCTCCCTCACGAATGGACTGGAACTCGCGGGTGAGCTGGCCCATCAACTCGGGAAGTGCGATGGCCGCTGCCTCCACCCTCTCGGGGTCCGCCGAGGCGAGTGCTTCCATGGAAGGCTCCACCATCCCCTGCACGCGGTGCATGTCCACCATGAGCTTCTCGACGCTATAGGCGGGGCACTGTCGGAGCACGACATCGGAGAGATCGAGGAAGTCGACCCAGACGGCGAGCAGCTGGGCGCCGGACATGGCCGCCTGGAGTCGGGGGCCGCTCATGCGCAGCAGAGCCAGCTCCATGCCGGAGTCATCAACTTCCGAGGCCGCCTCCGTCAGAGTGTTGGTGCTACCAAGCGCGCCGAGAAGCCATGGCAACTGGTTGAAGCCATAGCCAAGGTAACCGGTGAACGCGCCGTTGATGCCGCTCAAGCCCCGATTGCCCAGGCCCGGTGGACGGGTCGCGAGCTTGGAGAGCGCGTCGGCCAGAGCGCCCGTGGAGTTCTTCACGTCTTTCATGGCACCCAGAACCGCTTGACGTGTCCCGGTGGTGCTCTGCCGCTCATCCGCCGAGACGTCACGGGCGACTGTTCCCCCAACATCTTCCACCGTGCGCCCAGGGCTCACCCGCGTCACGGTCTCACGGAGGCGCCTGCGACGGTGCAGCCGCTGCGGCCCTTCGGGCTCTAGCCGCTGCGCCAACGCGGGTGCGTCAGCCACAGGCGGCGTGTAGCTCGGGTTCATCCCCCGACCAGGCGGTGGCGTCAGCGACACGCAGCCCGTCGCCAGCAGGCAGCAGGCCAGCAGCCCCTTCCATCGAGGCAGCGGGGAGTCAGCGCGCATCGTCCACCCCCAGGCCGAAGGAGGCGAACGCCCCCGGGCGCAGCGTCCCGTCCACCTCCGGGTAGAGCAACGTACCGCCTGTGCTCAGCGCGTACAGCCTTCCCGCGAGGAAGTGCCAACGCACCTCGGCGACACCTAGGTACCGCGCCCCAGGCAGCCGCAGGCCCACCGCCAACCCTTTCAAGGCCACCTCGACGTTGCGATGCAGAAGCTGCACCGCCACGCTCCCGTCCACGTCGAAGCGGCCCCAGGTGAAGGCCTCAGCGCTTAGCGAGAGTTGCAGGTGCCGCTGCAGCCCGACGTCCCGCACGGCATCCCAGCCCATCACCACCTCGCCGTAGACGGAGAAGCCATCCGGGAAGGGCGCGTCCGCCAGCGGCACGTCATCAGGTCCCGCCACTCGGAGACGTGCCAGCTCGTAGTCTGGGCCAACGAAGCCCTGGCGGAAGCCCCCGTGCTGCCGCCGCACCTCCAGCCGCAGCATCATATCCAGCGTGGGCGTCACCGCATCGGCGCCCGCGCCCACCACCGCGCCCCAAGCGCCGCTCTCTCCCGGGCGTCCTCCCCCGCCGGCCACCAAGTGCATCTCGAAGTCCGGGCGCACCACCAGCACCGCCGTGGTGTCCAGGTGCGCCAGCGTCAGCATGGGGGCCCTTCCCCCGGCTCGGCCCCAGTCATGCACAGCGGAGAGCGCCAGCGTATAGCTCCCGCGTTGCTGGGGTCGGCCGAAGAGGACGTGCTGCACGTCTAGCGCCACTTCCGCTCCCACGAGGCGCGCACCCAACACGTCCGAGGTGAACATCTCCGTGTAAAGGGGGCCCAGCGTGCCGGTGAGGAAGGCGCCTGCCGGATGGTAGTCCGGGTTGAAGCGGTTGGAGTAGCCCCGCACGAGGTGCCCGGAGAGCAGGCTGTAGCCCTCCAGGGCGCCCAACCACACGCCCACGGGTGAGTCGTCAGAGCCCAACTTGAGCCCGCGCACAAGCTGGCCCCAATCCGAGAGGCTGTCCCAGTCCTCCCGCCGCACGAGTCCCGTTCCGGGCTCTCCACCCCACAGCCGCAGCCGCACCGGCGCGCCCACGTTGAGGCCGAACTCCTCACCGCAATCCACGACGAGCGTAGGCTCCACCTGCACGAAGCCTTCTTGAGTGCCGAGGCCACCTCGGGGCAGCAGGGCCAGCGTGGTAGCTTCTCCGCGCGTCAGGGAGTGACACCTCGCGGCTGAGAAACGAGCGGGCTCAGCCTGGGATGGCACGCCCGAACCTTCGGCCTGTGCCAGCAGCAGCAGCAGCAGCGCGGGCGTCATGGGACCTCCGGAACTAGGAGCCTCCCGTCTATAGCCCTCCACCCTGACAGGCCCTGAAACGCCAGAACACCTGACTGATATTCGTAGCTCGCGAAACGAAAAAGCCCCACCCCTCGGAGGAGGGATGGGGCGCTGTGACTTCTCGATGAGCCGGCGGGCCTACGCCGTCTTCCGAGCCTTGTCGGCGCGGGTGTTGTCCACCACCACCTTGCCGAAGGTGAGCCCATCCGGACCGGCGTCCGCCTGGATGGTGTCGCCCGGCAGGAAGTCGCCGTTGAGCACCTTCAGCGCCAGCGGGTCCATCAGGTACTTCTGGATGGACCGCTTCAGCGGACGAGCGCCGTACGTCGGGTCGTACCCGCGATCCGCCAGGAAGTCCCGGGCCTTGTCCGTGAGCTCCAGCGAGAGCCGCTTGTCGGTGAGCAGCTTCTGGAGCCGTCCCAGCTGGATGTCGACGATCCGGTGGATGTCGCTCTTCTTGAGCGGCTCGAAGATGACGATCTCGTCCACGCGGTTGAGGAACTCCGGCCGGAAGTGGCCGCGCAGCGCGTCCATCACCTCGCTGCGCGTGCGCTCGTCCAGCGTCTCCTTGCCCGCCATGCCCTCCTGAAGCGCCTGAGAGCCGATGTTGGAGGTGAGGATCAGCACCGTGTTCTTGAAGTCCACCGTGCGGCCCTGGCTGTCCGTGAGCCGGCCCTCGTCGAGGATCTGCAGCAGGATGTTGAAGACGTCGTGGTGAGCCTTCTCGATCTCATCGAACAGGATGACCGAGTAGGGCCGCCGCCGGACGGCCTCGGTGAGCTGACCGCCCTCGTCGTAGCCGACGTAGCCCGGAGGCGCGCCGACCAGCCGCGCCACGGAGTGCTTCTCCATGTACTCGGACATGTCGATGCGGATCATCGCGCTGTCGTCATCGAAGAGGAACTCGGCCAGCGCCTTGGCGGTCTCCGTCTTGCCCACGCCGGTGGGGCCCAGGAAGATGAACGAGCCGATGGGCCGGTTCGGATCCTGCAACCCGCTGCGCGCGCGGCGCACGGCGTTGGACACCGCCACGATGGCGTCCCGCTGGCCAATCACCCGCTGAGCCAGCCGGTCCTCCATGTGCACCAGCTTCTGGACCTCGGCCTCCATGAGCCTGGAGACGGGGATGTGGGTCCACTTGGCGACCACCTCGGCGATGTCCTCGGCGTCCACCTCCTCCTTGAGGAACTTCTGGCTCTTCTGCAGCTCGGCCAGCTTCTCGTTCTGCGCCTTGAGCTCCTTCTCCAGCGAGGGGAGGACGCCGAACTTCAGCTCCGCAGCCTTGTTCAGGTCGCCCGTGCGCTCGGCCGCGGCCTGGTCGTTCCTGGCCTTCTCGAGCTTCTCCTTCAGCCCGCGGATGCCAGTGATGGCCGCCTTCTCCGCGTCCCAGTGCGCCTTGAGCGAGGTGAAGCGCTCCTTGAGCTCGGCCAGTTCCTTCTCGATCTGGCCCAGGCGCTCCACCGAGTGCGCATCCGTCTCCTTCTTGAGGCCCTCGCGCTCGATCTCGAGCTGGGTCATCTTCCGCCGCACGTCATCAATCTCCGTGGGCATCGAGTCGATCTCGATGCGCAGGCGGCTGGAGGCCTCGTCCACCAGGTCAATCGCCTTGTCCGGCAGGAACCGGTCGGCGATGTAGCGGTGGGAGAGGGTGGCGGCGGCGACCAGGGCGTTGTCCTGGATGCGTACGCCGTGGTGCACCTCGTAGCGCTCCTTGAGGCCGCGCAGGATGCTGATGGTGTCGTGCACGGAGGGCTCGCCCACCATCACCGGCTGGAAGCGCCGCTCCAGGGCCGCGTCCTTCTCGATGTGCTTGCGGTACTCGTCCAGCGTGGTGGCGCCGATGCAGTGCAGCTCGCCGCGCGCCAGCGCCGGCTTGAGCATGTTGCCCGCGTCCATCGAGCCCTCGGCCTTGCCCGCGCCGACGACGGTGTGCAGCTCGTCGATGAACAGGATCACCTCGCCCGCGGAGTCGGACACCTCCTTGAGGACGGCCTTGAGGCGCTCCTCGAACTCGCCGCGGTACTTGGCGCCGGCCACCATGGCGCCCAGATCCAAGGTGATCAGCCGCTTGTTCTTCAGGCTCTCGGGTACGTCGCCATCGATGATGCGCCGCGCCAGGCCCTCGACGATGGCCGTCTTGCCCACGCCGGGCTCGCCGATGAGCACCGGGTTGTTCTTGGTGCGCCGGCTGAGGACCTGGATGCAGCGGCGGATCTCCTCGTCGCGGCCGATGACCGGATCCAGCTTCCCGGCCCGGGCCGCATCGGTCAGATCCCGCCCATACTTCTCCAGCGCGCGGTAGGTGTTCTCCGCGTCCTGGCTGGTGACGCGGGCCGAGCCGCGCACGTCCTTGATGCCGGACAGCACGCGGTCGCGCGTCACTCCCGAGGCCTTCATGACTTCGCCGACGGCGGCCTTGTCATGGGTGAGCGCCAGCAGCAGGTGCTCGGAGGAGACGAACTCATCCTTGAGCCCCTTGGCCTCGTCCTCGGCCTTGTCGAAGGTCTTCAGCAAGCGCTGGCTGAGCATGGCGCTCTCGCCGCCCTGCATGCGAGGAAGCTTCTGAAGGGCCTCGCCGAGCCGCCCGGCGAACAGCTTCGGATCCGCTCCGATCTTCCGGAGGATCGGCTCCACGATGCCGTCCTTCTGGTTCAGCAGCGCCGAGGCGAGGTGCTCGGGCTCGTAGTTGGGATTGTCCGCCCGACGCGCCAGGGCTTGACCCTCTTGGATCGCTTCCTGCGCCTTCACAGTGAACTTGTCGAGTCTCATACGGCTCAACGTAAGGGCCGAACCCCCCTTGGCAAGAAAGGCCGCTTACAAAATCCACGGAATACTTCGAGCCGCTAGGAATCTCTGGACTTTCTGGGTTCAGCAGTTGCCAGAAGGCAAAGGGCCAGTTATACGCCGCGCGCCTTTTCGGGGGGAAGTCCACTGGAAGCGCATGGCGGTTACCTCATACGGCTCGAGACATTTCGGGGGCTGGAGCTCGTCCGGCTGGCGCGCGAGGCGCTGGCGCAGGACGGAGTGTCCGGTCTCCTGCCGGGCTTGCACGTCTCGGTGATCCGGCGGCGGAAGGTGATCCGGCTGGCCTTCGTGGGCCCGACCCCCGCGGCGCGGCTGGCCGCGGGCTGGTACGCCGAGCACCATGCGCTGCCTCGCCTGCTCTCACGGGCGGCGAACGCCACGGTCCACGCCTACGTCTTCGATCCCGCGGAGGGCGAGCAGGTCATCGCCTACGGCAATGGCCACCGCGTGGGCGGCGACGAGGTGCTGTACGCGGACGTGGAGCTGTCCGGCGAGGAGGAACTGGACGATGCGGCCTTCACGCGGCTGCGAGCGCGCTGGCCCATGGGGCACCTGGCCTACGTGTTCGGGCTGACGCGAGAGGATCTGCTGGGGATGCCGCGAGCGGTGCCGAACATGGTGCTGCCGCTGGACGGGGCGGACGCGGAGGAGCGGCTGGACGTGCTGCTGCCCAGCCCGCAGCTCTCCCGAATCACACCGGACGCGGCCTGAGGCCCTGCAGCGGAGCGTCTTCGGTGGACTCGGCGGACCGCGTCACTCCTGGGCGGGGCCGTCCTGAGCGGTGACGACCTGGCGCACGCGCTCGCTGCGGAAGTACTGGCCGAGCAGCACGAAGGCGCCCGCGACGAACGCGGTCATCCCAATGTAGCCCGCGGCCAGCACGGCGGGGCCGAAGCGCTGGATCAGCTCGACGCTGGTGGGATCCTGCCAGTCAGGGAAGGGGCCTTTCACCAGGGCGGCGCTCATGCGATCGACCACGACCATCCACTGGGCTCCGTCGATGGTGCGCAGGATGGCGGCGAGGATGGCGGCTCCACTGAGCAGCCGGCGCATGCCCTCGCGCGGCATTCCTCCCGGGCGCAGCATCCGGGCGGCGGCCACGAAGACGACGGCGCACACCACGGCCAGCGAGCCCAGCAGCGCGGTGCGAGAGTCGCGCATGGGCTCCAGGGCGGAGAACTGGGCCAGGAGCACGTGCTCGTTGGCGTCCCGGTCTCCGAACCGGCCGGCGTTGGAGAGGACCGCCTCCTTGTACTCGGAGAACTGCGCCAAGCTGGAGGCCTCGGTCACGGAGGACATGCCCGTCAGGCCCGAGAAGATGAGGCACAGCACCGCGGCGATACGGATGCCGCGGGGCAGCCTCTGGGGTTGGGCAGCGGGGACGCTCAACGCTTGCTTGCCTCCACGTAACGCAGGCGCAGGTCCGTGAGGAGCGTGGCGAAGAGCTTCTCTTCCTCGTCGGTGAGGTTGCCGCGCGTCTTCTCGCGCAGCATCGACAGCAGATCGAGGCTCTGGCGGGCCAGCTCCAGGTTGCGCTCGGTGCGGCCCGTCTCGGGGTTGGCGGTGTCGCCCAGGTGGATGAGCGCGGTGGAGGCCAGCCCGATGATGAAGGTGTTGAAGGCGATGGGGCTCTCGCTGGTTGCGGGGCGTGCCTCACCCCGCATCACGAAGGTCTCTCCCCGCTTCTCGTCCGTCATGGGGCCTCGTTTTCCTCGGAACCCTCCTCCGCCTCCTCCTCGTCGCCCTCGGTCTCGTCCTCATCCGACTCGTAGTCTTCGTCGGCCTCCATCGCCGTCTCCACCGTGGTGGCCTTGTCAGCCACGTCCGGCAGGCCCTTGATGTGGCGCTCATACGCCTTCTCGTCGAGCTGGCCGCCGCGCAGGTAACGCTCCGCGGTGCGCTTATCGAGGTGCTTCGGGTCCACGGTATCCGCCATGTTCAAATCCTCGGAATCTCTTGTGAAAAGGGCGCGCCACCTTATAGCAGAGGCGCAGCCTGTCAACGCCGCCGGACCGCAGTCCTGGAGCCGATGAACGCCCCTGCCCGTGCCATGCTTCCCCGAGGCCCCTATCTCCTGTGTGACGATACTGTCCTCCCCTCGCTGTCGCTGGGAGAGAAGGCCCGTCGCCTGCTGGCCGGAGGGGCGCGCATCCTCCAGCTTCGGATGAAGCGCACGCCGCCTCGGGAGGCGCTCGCGGCCGCCCGCGAGGTGGTGGCCGCGTGCCGCCGCGCGGGAGCGCTCTGTCTGCTGAACGATCGGGTGGACCTGGCGCTGCTGGCGGGCGCGGACGGGGTGCATGTAGGAGACGAAGATCTGCCCCCGGAGGCGGCGCGCGAGCTGCTGGGCCCGGCTCGGCTGGTGGGCGTGACGGTGCGCGACACGGTGGGAGCGAGGGCGGCGCAGGAGGCGGGAGCCGACTACGTGGGGGTTGGGCCTGTCTTCGGGACGACGACGAAGCAGGTGCCGGCGCCGGTGCTGGGGCTGGAGGGCTTCGCGGCGGTGGTGCGAGCCAGCCCGCTGCCGGTGGTGGGGATTGGCGGGGTGGGGCTGGCCAATATCGCGAAGGTGGCGGCGGCGGGGGCGCACGGGGCGGCGGTGGTCTCGGATGCGCTGCTCGCCGAGGACATTGCCGAGCGGGTGCGTGCTCTGCTTGCCGCGTTTGACACAGGCATTCGAGGGACTACCCTCGCGGGCGCCCCATGAACTATCCCCCGAGACATCACGGTCTGCCGCCCCGTCGGCCCAACATCGGCATCTCACCGGACTGGACCGGGGTGGGGCCTGAGAACCCCTTCGCACGCTACGAGCTGAAGGTGACATACGCGGAGGCGGTGCTGCGGGCGGGCGGGCTGCCGTTCGTGCTGCCGTACACGGACGATCTCACGTGCGTGGAGGCGTATCTGGATCGCGTCTCCGGGGTGCTGATCACGGGCGGCGCGTTCGACATTCCGCCCGAGGCCTACGGCGAGACGGTGCGAGAGGGCATGGGGCCGCTGAAGGAGGGGAGGACGGCCTTCGAGACGGCGCTGATGCGAGCGGCGCTGAAGCGGAACATGCCGGTGCTGGGGGTGTGCGGAGGCATGCAGCTGTTGAACGTGGTGCTGGGCGGCACGCTGTACCAGGACATTGGCCGCGAGGTGCCGGAGGCGCGCGAGCACGAGCAGAAGCACGATCGCACCCAGCCGCAGCACCCGGTGGAGGTGAAGGACAGCACGCTGTTGGCGGAGGCGGTGGGGAAGGGCCAGTTGATGGTGAACTCCACGCACCACCAGGCGGTGAACAAGCTGGGCGCTCAGGTGGTGGCGAGCGCCACGTCGCCGGATGGAGTGGTCGAGGCGATCGAGTCCTCGGCGCACGTCTTCGCGGTGGGCGTGCAGTGGCACCCGGAGTACATGCTGAACAACCTCCCGGTGCACGGTGGCATCTACAAGGTCTTCATCCACAAGGCGCGCGACTACCGGCGGTGAGCAAGCTCCCTCGAGTCCTGCTGCTGGCGGGCCACGAGCCCACGGGGCGCGCCGGCCTGCTGGCGGACATGACGGCGGTGCGAGCCATGGGCGGTGTCCCCGTGGCCGTGCCCACGGCGCAGACGGCGCAGGGCAGCACGACATTTCTCAGTGAGGCCACGCCAGCACGGGTGCTGCGGGCCCAGGTGGCCGCGGCGCGAGAGTTGGGGCCGCTGCACGCGGTGAAGCTCGGCATGGTGCCTGATCCGGTGCGGTTGAAGGCCATCCGCGAGGCGCTGGAGGGCGTGGACGCGTGGTGGGTGGTGGACCCCGTGGTCCGGACTTCGCGAGGGCAGCCCCTCTCACGCCTCTCGGTTCGGCACTATTTGGCGCTGGCGGGCCCGCGCGTGGTCCTCACGCCCAACCTGGCCGAGGCCGCGTGGCTCCTGGGATTGCCGAGCGTGAGCACGGTAGACGAGGCGGCGGAGGCAGGCCGGGCGCTGGTAGCCCGAGGCTTCGGGGCCGTACTCGTGAAGGGCGGCCACCGGGAGCAAGGCGCCGTGGATGTGCTGTGCATGACGGGGCGGACGAGGCTGCTCACGGGCAAGCGCCTTCGCCGCTCGCCAGAGCGCAGGGGCACGGGCTGTCGGCTGGCCTCGGCACTGGCAGTGGAGCTGGGCCGCGACAGCTCGATGGAGGCTGCCGCGCGCCGGGCAAAGGTCCACGTCGCTCGCTACCTGCGCACAGGCAACGGCTAGGGCGAACCCTACTGTTACTGGAACTCGCCCCGGGCGCGGCTCTCGAAGCGCGTGAACTCCGAGAGGAACACGAGATCAATCGAGCCCACGGGGCCGTTACGCTGCTTGGCGACGATCAGCTCCACGGGGATGGCGGTGCGCGCCCGCGCGGCCTCCTCGCCGTCCGGAGAGCCCTCGTCCTGGTCCTCGCGGTGGATGAACATCACCACGTCGGCGTCCTGCTCGATGGAGCCGGACTCGCGCAAGTCGCTGAGCATCGGCTTGCCGCCCTTGCGCTCCTCCACCTTACGGTTGAGCTGGCTGAGCGCGATCACCGGCACCTCCAGCTCCTTGGCCAGCTGCTTCAGGGCGCGGGAGATCTCGCTCACCTCGAGCTGGCGGCTCTCCACCTTGCCCTTCTGGTGCATCAGCTGGAGGTAGTCGATCACGATCAGCGACAGCCGCGGGTCCTTCTGCTTGAGCCGTCGAGCCTTGGCGCGCAAGTCGAACGGAGACAGGCCGCCCGAGTCATCGATGTAGATGGGAGCGTTGTAGAGCTTGCCCGCCATCTCCTGGAACTTCTCCTCGTCGTTCTGGGTGAGCCGGCCGCCGCGCAGCTTCTTCATGTCCACGCGCGCGCTCGAGGCCAGCAGACGCATCAGCAGCTGGTCCGCGGGCATTTCCAGGCTGAAGATGGCCACGGCCTTGGGCTCCTCCTCCAGCGCCGCGTGCATCGCGATGTTCATCGCCAGCGACGTCTTGCCGATACCGGGGCGCGCCGCGAGGATGATGAGCTCACCGGCATGCAGGCCCGTGAGCTGGTTGTCCAGGTCGATGTAGCCCGTGGACAGGCCCGTCACGCCCGAGGACGAGGCCTTCATCTTGTCGAGCAGATCCAGCGTCTGCTCCATCAGCTCGCTGACGGCCCGGAGATCTCCCTCACGGCGCTTCTCGGCCAGGTTGAAGAGCTTGCGCTCGGACTCATCGAGCACCACCTCGATGTCGCCCGTCTCCTGGCTGGCCATCTCCATGATCTCGCGGCCGACGTTCGCCAGCCGCCGCCGGAGCGCCTGATCCCGGACGATCGTCGCGTACTGGACCGCGTTGTGGGTGAAGGGGACGCCCTGATCCAGCGTCATCAGGTACGAGGGGCCACCCACCGCGGCCAGGTGCCCCAGCACCTTCAGCTCCTCGGCCAGCGTCAGGTGATCCACCTGCCGCTGCGTGCCGTCCAGCTTGAGCATCGCCGCGAAGATCGCCGCGTGCTGGGGGCTGGAGAAGTCGTCCGGGTGGACCACCTCGGCCACGTTGGCGATCAGCGTGTTGTCGGCCAGCACGGCGCCGAGCACGGCGCGCTCCGCGGCAAGATCCTCGAGAACCTTCCGCCCTTCACGACCATCGAGCACGTTGGACATGGATGCACCCCCACTCTACAGGCCGGTCCCGCAAAAGAAGAAGGCCGCCCGGGATGCCCGGACGGCCCTCTGGGGAGCACAGGTGGGACGGCCCGTTACTCGGGGACGACCTCGACCTTGAGCTTGGCCACCACGTCGCGGTGCAGCCGCAGCTCCACCTCGTGGCTGCCCACCGTCTTGATGGGCTCGGGCAGGTGGATGCCGCGGCGATCCACCTGCTGGCCCTGCGCGGCCACGGCCTCGGCGATGTCCAGCGCGGTGACGGAGCCGAACAGCTTGTCCTGCTCGCCCACCTTGCGCTTGATGGTGATCTTGATGGAGCCCACCTTCTTGGCCTGCTCCTCGGCGGCGCCCTTCAGCTTGGCGTTGCGCGCGGAGATGACCGACTTCTCGTGCTCCAGCTGGCGCATGTTCTGCTCGCTGGCCAGCACCGCCTTCTTGCGCGGCAGCAGGTAGTTGCGCCCGAAGCCGTCCTTGACGGTGACGAGCTCCCCGGACTTGCCGAGGCCGTCGATGTCTTCACGAAGAATGACCTTCATGTGCTTTCTCCGAAGTCAGGACGGGCTGACTAGCCCACCATCGCGTTGTAGGGGAGGAGCGCCAGGCCGCGAGCGCGCTTGATGGCCACCGCCACCTCGCGCTGGTGCTTGGCGCAGTTGCCGGAGATGCGGCGGGGGATGATCTTGCCGCGCTCGGTGACGAAGTACTTGAGCGTCGCCTGATCCTTGAAGTCCACCTTGGTGTTCTTCTCGGCGCAGAAGCGGCAGACCTTCTTGCGGCCAAAGCCGCGCCCGCCGCGCTTGTCATCATCCATGCCACCGCCGCGGTCGCGATCGCCACCGCGATCCCGATCACCGCCGCGGTCACCGCGGTCACCGCGGTCACCACCACCAAAGCCACCGCGATCGCCGCCGCCGAAGCTGCGGCCGCCACCGGCCCCGCCGCCAGAGCGCGAGGGGGCCGAGGAAGTCGTCTTGTTATCCGTACCGTTCATGAGCGTTCTCGTTCTCGAAAGGGTCCGTGGAAGACCGAAGGGCGATTAGGCCTCCTCGGTGCCCTCCTCCTCAGACTCGCCGACCTCGTCCGCCACATCGCTACGGAAGGGCACCTCGCGCTCGGGAGCGCCCGGACGGGCCTCCTCCACGTCGCCGGCCATCTTCACGTCCTCGAGCACCGGACGGGACTCGGGATCCACCTCGTCCGCGATCTTCACGGACAGGTAGCGCGTCACCTCGTCGAAGTTGCGCAGGTTGCGCTCCACCTCGGCCACCATCTTGGCGTCACCCAGGTAGTGGGTGTGCACGTAGATGGCGCGCGGCTGCTTGGCGATGGGGTACAGCGTCTTCTTCTTGCCCCACACCGTGAAGCGGAGGACCTTGCCACCCTCGCGGTTGACGATGCCGCGGACGCGCTCCTTGAGGCGGTCCACGTTGTCGTCCGTCAGCTCGGGCTTGATCAGGAAGATGGTCTCGTACTCACGAAGCCGCAGCGCGGCCTGTGTCTCAGCCATGTTTCTCTCCCCTTGGGGTCGAGTGCCCCCCGGCCAATCCGGGGAGCGGGGAAACGGTCAGCCGGCCCGAGAAGGCCGTCCGCCGGGAACGGGAAAAACAGCGCGCCCGTCACCTTCGCGCTTCGTCCCGTGGGAACACGGGAAGATGGAAAAGAACATCCCCACCGCCCGGGTGGGCGGGGGAGGGGTCTTCTACGAGGGGCCTCCCCTCAAGTCAAGACGAGAGCGGGCAGGAGCACCGGTCTCCGGACAGGGGGCCACAGCCGCGGGCGGCCAGGGGCGGCCCTGCTGGCTCGCCCGGGTGGTACTCAAGCCTTGCGGTTGAAGCGGTTCATCGCCGTGGCCAGCCCCTCGCGGACCCACGTCTCCGCCATGTCCGAGGCCTTGCCGATGAACTCCTCGAGCTGGCGCCGCTCCCCGTCATCGAAGTTGGAGAGCACGTAGCCGGCCACCCGCTCCTTGGCGTTGGGCCCCTCCGGCTTGCCAATGCCGAAGCGCAGGCGGATGAAGCCGTCCGCCCCCAGGCTCTGCACGGAGCTCTTCAGCCCGTTGTGCCCGCCCGTGCCGCCTCCGGCCTTGAGCTGCAGCCGCCCGAAGGGCAGATCCAGCTCGTCGTGGATGACCAGGATGTCCTCCACTGAGATCTTGTAGAAGCGCGCGGCCTCGGCCAGCGAGCGGCCCGACAGGTTCATGTACGTCTGCGGCTCGACGAAGAGGATGCGCTCGCTGCCCAGCGTGCCCTGGCCCACCTTCGCCTGGAACTTCTCCTGGTTCAGCTCCGCGCGCGCCCGGGACAGCAGCGCCTCCACCACCATGAACCCGATGTTGTGCCGGTGGCGCTCGTACTCGCGCCCGGGGTTTCCCAGCCCGCAGATGAGCTTCATGGGAGGCTCCGAAAGAAAACGGGGCCAGCCCCGAGAGGCCGGCCCCGCTCAAGAGAAACCGGGTGGGGATTACTTCTTCGCCGGGGCCTTGGCCGCGCCCGCCGCCGCCTTGGCGTCGCCCGCCTTGGCGTCGCCCGCCTTGGCATCGCCCGCCTTCGCACCCGCCGCCGGAGCCGCCGCAGCGCCCGCCGCCGGAGCCGCCGCGGCAACCGCCGCCGCCACAGGAACCTCCTCGCGCTCGGGCGCGGCGACGACGGCGATCGTGTAGTTGACGTTCGTCTTCACCGACACGCCCGCGGGGAGCTTGATGTCGTTGATGTGGAGCGCCATGGCGATCTTCAGGTGGGTGACATCCGCCTCGATCTTCTCCGGGATGGCCTGGGGCAGCGCCCAGACCTCGAGCTCGCGGCGGACCTGGCTGAGCAGACCGCCGTCCGCGGTGCCCACGGCCTTGCCCACGAGCACCAGCGGCACGTTGACCTTCACCTGCTCGGTGTCCGTCACGGCGATGAAGTCCGCGTGGAGGATCTCACGCGTCACCGGATCCATCTGATAGTCCTTCAGCAGCACCTGGTGGGCGCCGCCGTCGAGCTTCAGGCTGATCAGCGTGTTGAACTTGTGCGGGGTGTTGATGGCCTGGCGGATGGCCTTCGGCTCCACCGCGACGTGCACCGGGGCCTTCAGGTGCTTGCCGTAGACGACCGCGGGCACCAGGCCCTGGCCGCGCAGCTTGCGAGCCGCGCCCTTGCCGGCGCCCTCACGGCCCTTCGCTTCGAGAGTGGCCTTATCGACTGACATGGGAATGCCTCTTCAGGAGACTGCGAGTGTCCACCGGGTTCGCCTGGCGCCCTCGGCATCCCGCCCCGATGGCGGGCCCCGAAGACGGCGCCTCTCAAGGCAGCCGGTGGAGTGGAGGTGGCACATGCCAGCCAGCGGGCCCGGAGTCAAGCCGCCCGCCAGCCAGGCGCACGCCTAGACGAACAGCGAGCTGAGCGAGTCGGCCCGGTGGATGCGGGCGATGGCCTCGCCGAACAGCCGCTCGGTGGTGAGCACCCGGATCTTCGGGCACGCCTGCGCCCCGGGCGCCAGCGGCACCGTGTCCGTGAACACCACCTCCTCCAGCACCGAGTCGGTGATGCGCTGGAGGGCCGGGCCGGAGAGGATGGGGTGGACGGCATAGGCCACCACGCGGCGCGCGCCCTTGTCCTTCAGCGCGGCGGCCGCCTGGGCCAGCGTGCCGGCGGTGTCCACCATGTCGTCGATGAGCACCGCGTCCTTGCCCTTCACGTCGCCGATGAGGTTCATCACCTCGGAGGAGTTGGGCTGCGGGCGCCGCTTGTCAATGATGGCCAGCCCCGTGTTCAGCCGCTTGGAGTAGGCCCGGGCGCGCTCCACGCCCCCCGCATCCGGCGAGACGATGATCAGATCATCCGTGTCCGTGAAGCGCTTGCGCAGATCCTCCAGGAACACCGGCGAGCCGTAGAGGTGATCCGAGGGGATGTTGAAGAAGCCCTGGATCTGCCCGGCGTGCATGTCCATGGACACCACGCGCGTGGCGCCGGCCACCTCGAGCATGTCCGCGATCAGCTTGGCGGTGATGGGCGTGCGCGGCGCCACCTTCCGGTCCTGCCGGGCGTAGCCGTAGTAGGGGATGACGGCGTTGATGGAGCCCGCGCTCGCCCGCTTGAGGGCGTCGCAGATGATCAGCAGCTCCATCAGGTGATCATTGGCGGGCGGGCACGTGGACTGGATGATGAACACATCCTGTCCGCGGACGTTCTCGCCGATCTCGACGTGGATCTCCCCGTCCGAGAAGCGGCCGACCGTGGCCTTGCCCAGCGGGCGCTTGAGATAGTCGCAGATCCGGTGAGCCAGCTCCGGATTGGAGCTGCCGGTGAACACCTTGAAGTCATGCGCGGGCGGCATGGGGCGCTACTAACCTGCTGGCGCCCGCAAGGGAAGCGCCTTAGTCGGCTTCCGCCGCTGCCATGACGTTGTGCAGGTGGTTGCCGTTCTGCGTCTGCTTCTCGTACTCGTGGAGGATGATGCGCTCCATCTCACTCCGAGTGTCCGCGTTGAGCGGATGGGCGATGTCCTTATAGGTGCCGTCCTTGCGCTTCTTGGCCGGCATGGCGATGAAGAGCCCGGACGCGCCGTGGATGACCTTGAGGTCGCGGATGACGAAGCAGTGATCCAGGGTGATCGTCACATAGGCCTTGAGCTTGTCCTCTGCGACTGGAAACACCCTGACGTCGGTGATGTTCATGTAGCCCCCCGCACCAGAACCCGAAAGAGCGGTGCTGGCGGGAAGCCTGGGTCAGAGTGCCCCGAAAATGCAAGCCCCTAGCTACTCAGTACGTTGGGCGGTGGTCAGGGGAAGTGGGGCCAGTGGCTGAGCAGGTGCGTCAAAAATGCGAGGTGGTAGACGTTGATGACGGCGTAGATGAGCGCTCCGGCGCGGATGGCCAGGCGGCTGGCGCGCAGGCCTCGGTGCAGGCACAGCAGCGACAGGCCCGCGTTCACGATGATCAGCTTGGCCACCATGAAGAGCAGCGGGGACTGATCGTACGCCACCCGCATCAGCGGGTTGAGCTCCTCGGCCACGTCCATCTGTAAGAACGTCAGGGTGAACAGCCCGTCCAGCAGGTTGAGCACCAGCAGCGCCACCGATGCCGGTGAGAGATAGAAGGACCCCAGCCCCGCCCAGAAACTCCGCGCCTGCTGTTGTGCCGTCGCCGCCACCCGCGCACCTCCCCGTGAGAATCCCGCGGGTAGGCTCATTCAAGAGCCTTGCCAGCGCGGAGGACTCCCGAGGTAGGCCCAGGCAGGGCGGCGTAGGCGGGGCGCCGAGCGGGCCGCGGAAGGGGGCTCGCGGCGTCACGCGATCATTGACTCCGTGGGGAGCGTGACCGAGTATCCGCGCGCCCTCCGCCCCTTCGGTGGGATTCTTCGCGTGCACCAATTCCCCAAAGATATCGGGTGGATAGAGGTCATCTGCGGCTCGATGTTCTCCGGCAAGACGGAGGAGTTGATCCGCCGCGTCAAGCGCGCCATGTACGGCAAGCAGCGCGTCCAGGTCTTCAAGCCGAAGATCGATGATCGCTACGACGAGACCCAGGTGGTGAGCCACTCGCAGCACAAGCTGGTCTCCACGCCGATCGAACGGCCTGAAGAAATTTTTTACCATTTGTCACCTGAGACACAGGTGGTCGGAATCGACGAGGTGCAGTTCTTCGGTCCCGAGGTGGTGCAGGTGTGCGAGGCGCTGGCCAACAAGGGGCTGCGCGTCATCTGCGCCGGACTGGATCAGGACTACCAGGGGCGGCCGTTCGAGCCCATGCCGCAGCTGCTCGCGGTGGCCGAGTACGTGACGAAGGAGCTGGCCATCTGTGTGGTGTGCGGCAATCCGGCCAACCGCTCCCAGCGGCTGGCGGCGCGGGGCGAGCGGGTGGTGGTGGGGGCGGCGGGGGCCTACGAGGCGCGCTGCCGCAAGTGCCACGTGGCGGAGCCCACCGAGGCCACCCCGCCGCAGACGCTGAAGTTGTTCGACTGACTCACGAAGGGGAAGCGTCCGATGCGCGACACGCTCTATGCCAACGTCCCGTTCCGGCTGAACGAGATCACCCACCGGTATGGCTCGCAGGTTCACCTGGTGGGAAATCCTTTTCTCCTCTCACAGCTGGCCACGCTGTGCGCCAAGGGCACGGTGCAGCCGCAGATCAACCGGCTGGTGGAGCTGCTCTACGCGGATCTGGTGAAGACGGTCATCAACGCGGAGTTCCCGCGGAAGATGGTGGCCATCCCCACGCGGATGGTGGACTCGACGCCGCAGGGCATCTTCCAGGGCGAGGTGATCGACTCGCACACGCGGGTGGTGACGGTGAACATCGCCCGCGCGGGCACGCTGCCGTCGCAGGTGACGTACGACTTGCTCAACGTGACGGTGGATCCGACGCTGGTGCGGCAGGACCACATCATCATGAGCCGGATGATCGACGCCGAGCACACGGTGGTGGGCTCGAACATCGGCGGGGCGAAGATCGGCGGGGACGTGGATGATGCGATCGTCCTGTTCCCGGACCCGATGGGGGCGACGGGAGGGAGCCTGTCGACGGCGATCTCGCTCTACAAGACGAAGGTGCCGGGCAAGCCGCGGCGGATCATCACGCTGAACCTGATCGTCACGCCGGAGTACCTGCGGCGGCTCACGACGGATCATCCGGACGTGACGATCTACGCGCTGCGGCTGGATCGGGGGATGTCTCCGCCGGAGGTGTTCGGCACGGAGCCGGGGACGCACTGGGACAAGGAGCGGGGGCTGGACGAGCGGCAGTACATTGTTCCCGGGGGCGGCGGCTTCGGGGAGATCATGAACAACGCGTACGTGTAGGGGACGAGCCGTGGCTTTCTACGAGAACGATGTCGGCGTCTTCATCGACGAGAAGAAGGTCCAGGCGCGGGTGCGCGAGCTGGGAGCGGAGATCACCCGGGACTACCAGGGCAAGGAGCTGACGCTGGTGTGCGTGCTGAAGGGCTCCACGCCGTTCGCGATGGATCTGGCGCAGGCCATCGATCTGCCGCTGACGATGGAGTTTTTGGGCGTGTCCTCGTACCAGGGCGGGACGGAGACGACGGGCGAGGTGCGCATCACCACGGACGTGAGCAAGCCGATGGCGGGCAAGCACCTGCTGATCATCGAGGACATCATCGACACGGGGCTGACGATGAGCTTCCTGTTGGAGAACCTCCAGGCGCGGCACCCGGCGTCACTGAAGGTGGCCGCGCTGCTGGAGAAGCCGTCGCGGGCCCGGGCGAAGGTGCAGATCGACTACAAGGGCTTCGTGATCGACGACGTGTTCGTCGTGGGCTACGGGCTGGACTACGCGGAGAAGTACCGGAACCTGCCGTTCATCGGAGTGATGAAGGGCAAGTAGCGCCAGGGCTTCGGCAGTCACGAGGGCGGGGAGCGCGGGAAGAGCGCGTCGATGCCCAGCATGTCCGTCTCGGGGATGGGCCGAGCGAAGATCTGCGCCGCACCGTCGAGGCTGCGCAGGCGCGGGTCCGAGAGTTCGGCGAAGGAGAGGCTCTCGGACCACTCGACGGTGGGAGCCGCCTGGGCGAGGAGCCGGCGCGTCTGCGAGTGCGTGGCGATTCCCGCATGCGCGCGATAGCCCCGCTGGATGCCGAACTCCACCAGCGCTTGATAGGTGAGCCTGGGGGTGAGGCCCTGGCCGCGAATCTCCGGCGCCAGCGCGGTGATGTTCATGTAGAGGACCTGTCCACGAGCCTGGGGCTGACCGTAGCGCCGCTCGTAGAGTGCCAGCAGGCGCGAGTGCATCTCGGACCAGGCGCGGAGCCGCTCGTCCTCGTTTCGTGCCATCGCGGCGACGGCGGAGAACTGGTCGACGAGATCGTGGCAGAACAAGAAGCCGAGCACTTCGTGGGTGGCCGGGTGGACGGCGAGCAGCCCCATGTCGGCCTCGAGGGCGACACGGCACGCGCGTTCGGCGATGGGCCGGTACTCCTCGGCCGTGAAGCCCAGGGCGCGTGCGATGACGTTGTGCCGCGGGTAGAGCGCGCTGACGCAGTCAATCGTGCGCTCCAAGGAGGTCGCATCGAGGTGGCGAATCTCTACGTCGGCCGGGTGTGGGGGCTGCATGGCCGTCTTATTCCAGCGTTCCATGGAGCGAACAAGCGCGCCGGGTCAGTCGCTCTCACCGGCCCGAGCGTGAGGAGGAGCGGAGCCCACGCCCTCCCCATGACAGCTGGGGCTTCGAGCGGGGTGTTGCCCCCTGGGGGGTGCGTGAGCAGTGTCACCAAGAGTGAACCCTTGTGGCGGGGACGGCCGTGGTCTGGGCGCTCTGCCCGTGAGGCTGCCCATGGCGGACGGCGCTGCGAAGACTGTTCCTCAGGCGGTGAGCGGCGAGTCGATGCGCCGGTACATCGCCGAGTTCGTGGGGACCTTTGTCCTGGTCATCGGAGGCGTAGGGGCTGCCGTCCTGGCGGGGGATCGCATCGGCTTCCTGGGGGTCTCGTTCGCCTTCGGGCTGTCGCTGCTCGCGATGGCCTACACCGTCGGCCCCATCTCGGGTTGCCACATCAACCCCGCGGTGACGATCGGCCTGATGCTGTGCGGGAAGATCGAGCGCAGGTACGTCCCGGGCTACCTCGTCGCCCAGTGCCTGGGCGCCATCGTGGCAGCGGGCATCGTGCTGTTGCTGGCGAAGGGGGCGCCGGAGGGCTACTCAGCCGCGGCGCAGGGGCTGGGAGCCAACGGGTTTGGCGCTCACTCGCCGGGAAACTACGGGGCGGGTACCGCCTTCCTGGCCGAGATCGTCCTCACCTTCCTGTTGGTGCTCACGGTGCTGGGCGCCACGGACGCGCGGGCGCCCGTGGGCTTCGCGGGGCTGGCGATCGGTCTGGTGCTGACGCTGATCCACTTGGTGGGCATTCCCCTCACCAACACCTCGGTGAACCCGGCGCGCAGCCTGGGGCCCGCGGTGTTCGCCGGAGGCTGGGCGCTCCAGCAGCTCTGGCTGTTCATCGTCGCCCCGCTGCTGGGAGGCGGGCTGGCGGCCGCTGTCTACCGCACGGTTCATCGCCCGGCGGTGGAGATCCCCGCCTCGCGGGCGGAGCAGGCCCTGGAGAGCGAGCGCGTCGAGCGAGTGGCTTCCCGGCGTCCGGCGGAGACCTGAGGCCGCGACGAACAGGGGCAAGGAGCGCATCACCATCGATTCGTGATCGGCGACATGTTCGTCGTGGGCTACGGGCTGGACTGCGCAGAGAAGGTATCCGTCCGGCGGACGATGTGATGCCGGAGCTTGAGCGCGGACGAATGCCGTGCTCAGGGGGGATCGCGAGATGAGAGCTGCGGTCTTCAGGGCGAGCAAGGCTCAGGAGGAGTCAGCAGCACGCAGGCGCTTCCACTCATGGGGTAGCAGCTCGCCGATACACGAGTTGGGGTGTGTCTGCACGAGCAGCAGCACGTCTGCCAGGTACTGTTCGGGATTGATGCCGTTGGCCTCGCAGGTGGCGACCAGGGCGTAGAGGCCAGCCAGGTTCTCGCCCGCAGCCTCGTGGCCGACAAATTACTTTTTTGATGAGAGTCCATTGGTCTTCGTTTGCGGCGGGGAAAAGCTCCATCCCTGAAGGGATGCAATCAAGCTCAAGAAGCGCTTGCATGACCTCTTGGCGCTCATCTTGCAGGTCTTGATATGTTGAGCTTACAAAGACTTGGTATCGCTTATCCATGGCGCTTCACCAATTGACTGGTGCTGGTTCGCACAAAGAGCCGACCCCTGTAGGCATTCAGCAACTCCCAACTTGAAGAGCATGTTGCCAGCATCGTCCATTGAAATGGGTTTAGGTCAGAACGCGGCGTCGAGCACCACGTCGGTCGCCGCGCCCACGCCCACGCCCACCTGATAAGCGCTCACGCGACGCTCGAAGAAGTTCGTGAGCTCCTGCACGTCCTGCAGGTCCATGAACGACAGCGAGTTCTTCACCCGGAACATCGGTGCCATGCCCAGCATCATCAGCCGCTGGTCCGCCACGTATTCCAGGTACTGCCGCATCTCCGCCACCGACAGCCCCGCCACGCCTCCGCTCAGCAGGTCCTGCGCGAACAGCGTCTCGCACTCCACCGCCTCGCGCAGCATCTCCATCACGTCCGCCTGCATCCGAGCATCGAACAGCTCCGGCTCCTCCTGCCGCGCCACCTTGATCGCCTCGTAGGCGAACGTCATGTGCGCGCTCTCGTCCCGGAACACCCAGTTCGTCCCCGCCGCCAGCCCGTTCAACAGCCCCTTGCTGCGCAGGAAGTACACGTACGCGAACGCCGCGAAGAAGAAGAGCCCCTCGATGCACCCCGCGAAGCAGATCAGGTTCAGCAGGAACCGCCGCCGGTCCTCCTTCGTCTTCAGCTCCTTCAGGTCGTGGATCGAGTCCATCCACTTCAGGCAGAACCGCGCCTTGCGCTGGATCGACGGGATGTTGTCGATCGCCGCGAACGCCTTCGCCCGATCCGCCGGATCCGGCACATACGTGTCCAGCAGCGTCAGGTAGAACTGCACGTGCAGCGCCTCCTCGAAGAGCTGGCGCGACAGGTACATCCGCGCCTCGGGCGCGTTCACGTGCTTGTAGAGGTTCAACACCAGGTTGTTCCCCACGATCGAGTCGCCCGTCGCGAAGAACGCCACCAGCCGGTGGATCAGGTGCCGCTCCGCGTCCGTCATCTTGCTGCGCAGGTCCACCAGATCCGTGGAGAAGTCCACCTCCTCCACCGTCCACGTGTTCTTGATCGCGTTGCGGTACATCTCGAAGAAGGCCGGATAGGCCATCGGGCGCAGCGTGAGGTTCATCCCGGAGTCCAGCAGCATCGTCGGCATCCTCTGAAAGTCGATCAGGCGTAAGGGAAGGAAAGGGCGCCCCTCTCTCCCGCGAGAGGGACGCCCCAAGTCATGACGTGGAAGCAGGGGAGCGCCGCGGCCTACTGGCAGGCCTCGCACAGCTCCGGGTTCTCCAGCGAGCAGGCCACCGCCTCGGCCTCCGTGTACGCGGGCTTCTCGGGCGCCGCCGTCACCACGGGCGCCGGAGCCTGCGCCGGAGCCGCGCTGGCCACGGGCATGTTCGGCGTGGAGGTGATGCTCGACCCCGCTGGAGTTCCCACCGTGGCCTTGGCGATCCGCGTCGCCGGCCGCGAGCGCAGGTAGTACGTCGTCTTCAGCCCCTTCTGCCACGCGTAGAAGTACATCGAGGACAGCTTCCCGATGTTCGGCGCCTCGACGAAGAGGTTCAGCGACTGGCTCTGGTCGATGAACGCGCCCCGGTCCGCCGCCATGTCGATCAGCGAGCGCATGGGGATCTCCCACGCTGTCCGGTAGACCGCTCGCAGCTCCGCCGGCAGCTCCGTCAGCTCTTGCACGCTGCCCTCGGACAGCTTCAGCCGCGAGCGCATGGACTCGTTCCACAGCCCCAGCGCTTGCAGCTCCCGCACCAGGTACTTGTTCACCTGCAGGAAGTCCCCCGACAGCGTCTCGCGCTTGAAGAGGTTGGACACCTGCGGCTCGATGCACTCGTAGCAGCCCGCGATGGAGGCGATCGTCGCCGTGGGGGCGATCGCGATCAGCAGCGAGTTGCGCAGGCCCCCCTTCTGGATCCGCGCGCGCAGCGCGTCCCAGCGCGCCTTGTCCTCGGGCACCACGCCCCACGCGTCGAACTGGAGCTCGCCCCGCGCCGCCCGCGTGTCCGGGAACGCCTGATGCGGGCCGCTCTGCTCGGCCAGCTCGCACGAGGCGCTCAGCGCCGCGTAGTAGATCTCCTCGGAGATCTTCTTCGACAGCGCGCGGGCCTCGGGCGCGTCGAACGGCAGCCGGAGCTGGAAGATCACGTCCTGCAAGCCCATCAACCCCAGGCCCACCGGCCGCCACTTGCGGTTCGAGTCCGCCGCCGTCGCGATGGGGTAGTAGTTGAGATCAATCACCCGGTCGAGCTGGCGGATGGCCAGCGCCACGTTCGTCCGCAGCCGGTCGAAGTCGAACTTGCCGTCCGTCATCATCCGGCCCAGGTTCAGCGAGCCCAGGTTGCACACCGCCGTCTCCGAGGCGTTCGTCACCTCGAGGATCTCCGTGCACAGGTTGGACAGGTGGATGACGTTGCCGTCCTTCGCCGTCTGGTTGCTCTTGCGGTTGCTGATGTCCTTGAAGGTCATCCAACCGTTACCCGTCTGCGCCAGCGTCTTCACGATGCGCGCATACAAGTCCCTCGCCTTCACCTTGCGGACGGCCTGCCCCTTCGCCTCGGCCTCGGCATACGCCTTCTCGAAGGCCTCGCCGTACAGGTCCGTCAGGTGCGGGGTCGACTTCGGATCAAACAGGGACCAGTCGGCGTCCTGCTCCACCCGCTTCATGAACAGGTCCGGCACCCAGTTGGCCAGGTTCAGGTTGTGCGTGCGGCGGGCCTCGTCGCCCGTGTTGTCCCGCAGCTCGAGGAAGTCCTCGATGTCCGCGTGCCACGTCTCCAGGTACACGCAGCACGCGCCCTTGCGCTTGCCACCCTGGTTCACCGCCGCCACCGACGCGTCCAGCGTCTTCAGCCACGGCACAATCCCGTTCGAGTGCCCGTTCGTCGACTTGATCAGCGAGCCGCGCGCCCGCACCCGGTGGTACGCCACGCCGATGCCTCCCGAGAACTTCGAGAGCATCGCCACGTCCGTGTATTTCTTGTAGATGGCCTCCAGCTCGTCCGCCGGCGAGTCCAGCAGGAAGCAGCTGCTGAGCTGCTCGTGCCGCGTGCCCGCGTTGAACAGCGTGGGCGAGCTGGGCAGGTACTCCAGTGAGCTGAACAGCCGGTACAGCTCGATCGCGTCCTTGGCCGAGTCCGTCAGCGCGCACGCCACGCGCAGGAAGAAGTCCTGCGGCGTCTCGATCACCTCGCGCGTCTGCGGGTTCTTGAGGAGATAGCGGTCATAGACGGTGCGCAGGCCGAAGTACTCGAACAAGTCGTTGCGCGACGGATCGATGGCCGCGTTCAGCTTGCGCGCGTTGGCCTGTACGAACTGCAGCAGCCGGTCGGCGATGAGCCCGTGACGGTGGCCCGCCGCCACCGACTGCGAGAAGGAGTGGATCTCCTGGTTCGACACTTCCTTCTGGATGTAGGTGGCCAGCAGCCGGGCCGACAGGCGCGCGTACTCGGGCTCCTCGACGATGAGCGCCGCCGCCGTCTGGATGGACAGGCTGTCCAGCTCCTTCGTCGTGGCCCCGTCGTACAGCCCGCTGATCGTCTTCGTGGCCACCCGGAGCGCGTCCACCCGCGCCAGGCCCACGCAGCAGCGGCTCACCGCCCGGACGATCTTGTTCAAGTCCACCGGCTCGGGGCTGCCGTTGCGTTTGCGGACCCGCATCATCGTCGGCGCCAACTCGTTGGCGGCGGCCGGGGCGGGCGGGGGCAGGGGGGCAGAAGCGGGCTTCGCGGGGGTCTCGACGGTCACGAGCGGCTCACTCCGAGTGAAGACGCAGCAGGACAAACCTCTCCCGTTCAGCAGACCGAGGGGGCTCGCCGCGTCCTATTAAGGGGGTTTTTTGGATCCCACCGAGGCCTCCCTCCCTGGGGCGGGGGGCTGGCGGGCGGCCCAAGCTATTGGGGGCTCCGGCCAGTGTCAACGCCAGATCTTGGGCCTGACTGGGCTCGCCGCTTGCAATCTATGATCACTAGCCAACGCTTTTTTCCGCGCGCCGGGACCACCCCTCAGGCCCCCAGCAAGAGGTGGGCCTGACCCACCTGCCGGGGCGGTTCCGAGGGCCTTTCCAGAACCACTGAATTCCTTGAAATCTGGGTGAAACCTGGGCTGAGCGGTTACGTTCAGTTCCGACCGGTGCAGACCCCTGAAACCACTGCCCGCGCGGCTCCGTGCGCCAAGCACTGAGGCTCAGGGTGTGCCCTTGCCCCCATCCTGGGTGCTTGGGGTTTCCGCGGGGGGTTGGGCCGGGGGCTGCTGACCGGTGGGGCCTGGAGTGCCGGGGGCTGCGGCAGGGGCGGCGGGGGCGGCGGGGGCGGGCGGCTGCTCGTCCTGCGAGGCTGGCCCGCTGAGGGTGTGGACGGCGTCTAGCAGGTCCTGCTCCAGCTTCGTGGCGGCGGGCTCCACCTTGGAGAGCATCTGGTTGGCGCTGCGCGAGTGCCGGTTGTCGCCCTCGGCGGCCATCCGGAGCTGCGCCATCGCATCCGTGATCAGCTTGCGCGCGTCCTCCAGCTTCTGCCGCGCCTGGTAGTAGGCCACGTCCGCCAGCATGGCCTTGAGGGTGGTGTGCTGCTCCTGGCTGAGGCCCGTGAGGCGCTCGGCGCGTCGCAGGTAGTAGACGCCGCGCTCCACCTTCTGCGGATCCTCCGAGGCGATGCGCGGCCGGGCCAGCGCCTCCAACTGGGAGAAGAGGGCCCGGTCCAGCTCGTCCCGCTCGCTGAAGCGCTCGGTGAGGAGGCTCGAGGGCACGTCGTGTCCCTCCAGCGGGATGGGGGCGTAGGTGTCCGCGAGCCCCACGTCGCTCGGCTGGTAAGGCGCCGCGCCCGACGGCAGCATCCGCCCCTTCATGACGATGAGCTGGCCGTTGTCCACCTCCAGCGTGAAGGTGCGCGCGTTGAGCTGAGAGAGCAGGAACGCCACCGCCCCGCCCATCGCCAGCACCAGCAGTGTCACCACCAGCCGCGTGAAGGCGCGCATCGCTCGGGAGCCAAAGCCCTGCTGCGGGTTACCGTTCATGTCGCCTGCTCTCCTGTGGTCCGATCGTGCGGCCCTGGTTCGCGCCCGGCGCTTTCCTTGGGGCCTGTGTCCCGGAGGCTATACTCCACCGGCCAACCTACCCATGCATCCCACATTCCGCCGCATGGGGCCCAGTGAACTGCTGCCCCGGTACATTTTTGTCGAGAGCCTCATCGCCCGCAGGCGGGTGCTGGAGGTGGACTCGGTGGCCTCCACGGGCGGCGAGAGCGCGCGCTTCCTTTTAGAGCGTGGGGCTCGCGTGGTGGTGGCGTGTGACGCGGACATGGCCGCGGTCGAGGCCGCGCAGAAGGCCCATGGCGGCCCCACGCTGCGCTACCGCGCCAACGTCTATGAGGATCTGGAGCCCGGCAGCTTCGACGCCGTGCTGGTGGCGGACCTGGCGCCCTACGTGCGCGCCCCGGCGCTGCTGGCGGAGCTGGCTCGGCTCGTGTCGAAGCAGGGCTACCTCATTGGAGGGCTGCGCAACATCGGCGGCCTGGCCCTGTGGCAGCTCATGGAGGTGGAGGAGGGCGTGCCGCCCACGTACGGGCAGGCGTTGGATGTGCTCTCCACCCACTTCCCGCATGTGGAGGTGGCCACCCAGAGCCCGCTGCTGGGCTACCAGCTCGCCTTCGAGCGCGGGGAGGGCCTCCAGGTGGATGGCTCGCTCATTCGCGGCGGCGAGGCAGCCTACTTCGTCGTGATGGCGGGGCAGGAGCCGGCGCGGATGGTGGACCCCACGTGGGTGCAGCTGCCGCCCGAGCCGCTCGCCTTCACTCGCGGACGGTTGGAGGAGGTGGCCCAGCGCTCCAAGGCCTGGGAGGAGCGCACCGGGAAGCAGAAGGAGGCCGTCTCCAAGCTGCGCGCGGAGCTGTCGGATCGCGAGGCGGAGGTGGCCGCGCTGCATCCGAAGCTGGAGCTCGCGCGGGATGAGGTGGCGAGGCTGACCGCGCAGCTCGAGCAGGCCCGGGGCTCTCCGGAGCAGGCCCGCGAGCGGGATGAGCTGGCCGCCAAGCTGCGGCGCCGGGAGCTGGAGCTGCAGGTGGCCCAGGAGCGGCTGACGGACGCCGAGCGGCGCCTGACGGCTCAGCGCCTGGAGCTGGAAGGCGTGCAGCGCGTCCAGGCCGAGGCCAGTGTGCAGGTGCTGGCGGCCCACGAGGCGCAGCGGCTGGAGCGGGCTCGCCGAGAGGAGACGGCCGCCGCGCTGGAGGAGACTCGCGAGCGGTTGACCCAGGCGTATGCCGAGGTTCGGGGCCTGCAGGATGAGCTGTCCAACCTGCGCATCGCGCGGGAGAAGGACCGGCTCGCGGCGGATCGGGCCCAGGAGCAGGCCGAGGATCGGCGGAGGCAGGCGGAGGCGGCTCGGGAGCGGGAGCTGCGCATCGCCGAGCAATATTCGCAGGCGCTGGCCGCGGTGGAGCACCTCAAGGCCGAGCTGGCGCAGGTGAAGGAGGCCTCCAAGGGCACCGCGGACACGCTCCTGATGCGAGAGGCCGAGCTGGCGCGGGTGGCGCGTGGGCTCGAAGAAGGCCGGCAGCGGGTGTCCGCCGCGGAGGCCGGGCGCCAGGAGGCCGAGGACCGTCTGGCCGAGCGTGAGGCCGCGCTGCGCGGCCTGGGGACGGAGCTGGAAGGGGCCCGTGTGGCCTCGGCCCGGCTCACGGCGGAGCTGGCGGAGCTGAAGCGCGCCGAGGTGGCTGCGCGGGAGGCGGGAGAGAAGCTTGATGAGGAGCTGAGCGCGGCCCGGATCCGCATGGCGGATCTGGAGGAGGATCGCGAGAAGGCCGCCGCGGCGTTTGCGCAGTCGCTCGAATCGGAGCGGGAGCTGGGGGAGCAGCGGCTCGCCCAGGCGGTGGCGGAGGAGCGGGCGCGGACGGAGGCGCTCGGGGTGCAGCTCGCGCGGGAGACGGCGGCGCGCGAGGCCCTGGAGCAGCAGCTCGAGCAGCTCCGGGCGCTGAGCCAGAGCGAGTCCTCGGCACGGACCGCGACGGCTCTGGCGCTGGCCGAGGCCGAGCAGAAGGTGTTGGAGCTGACGGAAGCGCGCTCGGCGCTCCAGCGGCAGGTGTCCGAGGCCGCCGCTGCGCTCGAAGTCGCGCGTGGTGAGCTCGAGTCGGAGCGGACGCGGAGCGGCGGTCTGGAGCGGGAGTTGACCGCGATTCGTGCCGAGTTCGCATCGGAGCAGCATCGCCGTGGCGAGCTGGAGCAGAAGCTGACCGGACTTCAGGCGGACCTGGAGGCCGGGGAGCGTGGGCGCGATGCGCTGGATCGAGAGCTGACCGGACTCCGGGCCGAGCTGAAGGCTGGGGAGCAGCAGCGCGCCGAGTTGGAGCGGAAGCTGACCGGGCTCCAGGCCGAGCTGGAGGCCGCGGAGCAGCGGCGGGTCGAGCTGGAGCAGAAGCTGTCTGGACTCCGAACGGACCTGGAGGCCGGGGAGCAGCGGCGAGCCGAGCTGGAGCGAGAACTCACCGGGCTGCGTTCGGAGCTCGAGAGCGAGCGGCAGGCGCGAGCCAAGGCCGAAGCGCTGGCGGCGCGGACCCGCGAGGAACTCGAGACGGAGCGGCAGGAGCGCACCCGGTCCGAGGCGACGCTGGCTCAGACCCAGGCGGCGCTCGAAGCGGAGCAGGCGCGGCGCGCGCAGGCCGACACGATGCTGGATCAGCTCCGGACCGCGCTCTCCGAAGAGCAGGGGCAGCGCGCCCGGACGGACGAGGAGTCCACGAGGACTCGGGAGTCCCTGGCCACGGAGCGTCAGGAGCGAGCCCGGCTGGAAGAGGCGCTCGCAGCGGCGCGGGCCCAGCTCGAATCGGAGCAGAGTGGGCACTCGCGGGACGTGGAGGCGCTCTCCGCGGCGCAGGCAGCGCTCAGCGCGGAGCAGGAGCAGCGCTCTCAAGCAGATGTGGCCCTGGCTCAGTCCCGGACCGAGATCGATGCGGGGCTCCAGGAGCAGCGGCGGCTGGCCACCACGCTCGAAGACGTGCGCGCGGAGCTGGCCACGGAGCGCGAGGCCCACACCCAGCTCGCTGCCGCGTTGGCGAACCTCCGCGCCGAGCTCGCCGCCGAGCGGCAAGGCCGATCCGAGGGCGAAGCGGGGCTCACGGAACTCCGTGCTGCGTTCGCGGCCGAGCGGAAGGAGCGCGAAGCCGTCGAAGTCTCTCTCTCTCAGCTCCAAGAGACCCTGGACACCGAGCAGCGCGGGCGCGAGCAGATCGCCGGCCTTCTCACGGAGGCTCGGAGCGGTTGGAGCTCCGAACGTGAGGCAGGCGCCCAACTGCGCGTCGAGCTGGAGGCCCTCAACGAACGGCTCGCGGAGCAGCGGACCGCGAACGAGGAGCTGAAGGCGCTCGTCGAGCGGGAGCGTGGCGCGAGCGCGGAGAGCCTCGCTGCGGCGGAGGCCCGCGAGAAGGAACTCCGCGCGACGCTGGAGCGCTTGGAGACCGAGAGGACCTCGGTGGAGAGCACGGCGCGGGAACAGCGGGCCTCGCTGGCGGAGCAGGGGGCTCGCGTGGCCACGCTGGAGCAGGCGCTCGCGGAGGCCGAGACGCGCGCCCGCCAGCTCACCACCCGCGTGGAGGAGAGCACCGCGGCGCGAGAGCAGGAGCAGGCGCAGGCTCGCGAGCGCGAGGCCGCATGGGAGACCGAGCGCCAGAACCTGCTCGCCGGAGTGGCCCAGTTCGAGGCCGCCCGCGGCGAGATCATGCGCCTGGGCGCGGAGCTGCAGCGCATGAGCCAGGCCCTGCAGCAGCGGGACTTCCACCTCGCGCGGCTCGATGCGGAGCTGAACGAGACGCGGGCCCGCCTGACGGCCGAGCATGAGCAGGCGGAGCTGCTCGGGGTTCAGCTCGAGTCCGCGCGCCGGTTCGCGGGACGGGCCTCTACGGCGGAAGCGTCGCTGGAGGCAGAGCGCGCGGCCCTGGAATCCGCCCGCTCCGAGCTGGAGGCCGCCCGCGCCGAGATCTCCAAGACCCAGGATGGCCTCCGCACGGAGCAGGAGCGCAGCAGCCGCCTCGAAGCGGAGAGCGCTGCCGCCCTGGAGAAGCTCCGCGGCGAGCTGGCCCAGGCCGGCGAGGCCCTTCGAGCAGGCCAGGAGCGCATCAGCCGCCTCGAGGCGGACCTGGCCGCGCTGGAGTCCGCTCGCGATGAGCTCTCCAAGGCCAACGGTTCCGAGCGCGAGCGGCTCCAGTCGGACCTGACTGTGGCAAAGGCGGCTCGCGTGCGGCTGGAAGGCAAGGTCTCCTCGCTGGAGAGCGCGGCCGCGGAGGCGACGCGGCTCCTCGAAGCCGAGCGGGCCGAGCGCGAACGTCTGGCGCAGCTGGCGGAAGGGGCCCAGCAGGCCGCCCAGCAGCGCGAGAAGGAATCCGCCGAGGCGTTGCAGGCCGCCCAGCAGCGCGAGAAGGAATCCACCGAGGCAGCTCAGTTGGCCCGGCAGCGTGAGAAGGAGGCCACCGAGCGTCTGACGGCGATCCAGCGGGAGATGCCGCTGCTCCGCGAGCAGGTGGAGAGCCTGGACGCGGAGAAGAAGATCCTCCTGGAGGATCAGACGCGGCTCGAGACCCGGATTCGGGATCTCACCTCACGGCTGGAGGAGGCCGAGGCCGGGAAGGCGCCCGCCGTTGATCCCGCCATGGCCGAGGAGCTGGAGCGGCTCAAGGGCGAGCGTGAGTCCCTCGAAGCCCAGGTCAAGGAGCTGCGAGAGGGCCTCGCCCGGGCCACGGCTCCCGCGCAACCTGCCTCCACGAAGCCCACTCCCGCGCCCGTGGCCGCCAATCCAGCCCGGCGCCCCGCGACGCTGCCCCCCATTCCGGGCAACCCTGTGAGCCAGCCTCCCGGAACGGGCGCCGCGTCCGCATCTCCTGTCCTCCGGCCGGGACCTGGCGCCGCACCGGGCACCCCCGTCCGTACGCCTGGTCCCGGTACGGGCTCCAGGCCCCCGACCCTCGTGCCCATACCGGGGGCTGCCTCGGGGCCTCCCGTGCTCACTCCCAGCTCGGGAGCAGTGCCGGGTCGTCCTCCTACTTCCGCTCCGGTCCTCCCCAACAGGCCGAGCGGCTCGCTGCCCACCGTGGGCGGCCCCGGGGTTCCCCCGAAGGTAGACGGGCAGGAATGAGCCTCCGCCGCTAGGATGGAGCCGTGGCGGAACGCGAACGCATCTTCAAGTATCACGGGCTCGGCAATGACTTCGTCGTGCTCGATCGGCGCCAGACGGGCATGGACATCGACGCCGAGCTGTCTCGGTGGATGTGCGATCGGCGGCGAGGCATCGGCGCGGATGGAGTCCTCTCGCTCCTGCCCTCGGCGGCCGGCCTGGCGCGGATGGTGGTGCACAACGCGGACGGCAGCATCGCGGAGATGTGCGGCAACGGCTTGCGCTGTGCGGTGAAGTACCTGGTGGACCACTCCGGTAGCCGCCCCGAGCGCATTACCGTGGAGACCGGCGCCGGCGTCCTCTCGTGCGTCCCCGGCTACGGAGCGGACGGAGTCTCCGAGGTGGACATCTCCATGGGCCCCGCGCGGCTGGTGGCTCCGAACCTGCCCTCGGGGGCCACGGGCCAGCCGTTCCTCGAGGCGCCCGTGCCTGGACATTCGGGGCTGCGCGGCTCGGCGGTGAGCATGGGCAACCCGCACCTCGTGCTGCTCGATCGCCCGCTGGACGAGGCCGAGCGCCTGGGCCCCACGCTGGAGCGCCACCCCTCCTTCCCGGACCGGACCAACGTCGAGTTCGTCCGAGTGGACCCGGATGGCCTCACCGTCGTCGTGTGGGAGCGAGGCTGCGGGCTGACGCAGGCGTGCGGAACCGGGGCCTGTGCGTCGGCCGCGGCGGCGGTGCTGGCGAAGCGGCTCCCGGCGGACGCCTGGCTGCGAGTCACCCTGCCGGGTGGGGACCTGCGCATCCGCGTACCCTCCGACTTGTCGGACATCCGCCTCCGAGGCCCCGTCTCGTTCGTCTTCGAGGGCGTTGTCGGGCTCCCCTCGGGCCGGTAACCTTTTCCACTTCCTTCGCACTCCGAGACCTCCCCGCCGTGGCAGGCACCCTCCTCCTGGTCGACGACGATCGCTTCTTCCGAGAGCTTGCCAGCGACATGCTCTCGCGCCGGGGCTACCGCGTCATTGGAGCGGAGGACGGCCCCCGCGCCCTGGAGCAGGCGAGCCTCACGCGGTTCGATCTCGTCATCACCGACGTGATGATGCCGGGCATGGACGGCTTCGCGCTCACGGCGAAGCTGCGCGAGCGCAACCCGGACCAGGAGGTGCTGCTCATCAGCGCCCGGCCGGACGTGAAGGGCTCGGAGATGGCGCTGCGGGCCGGGGCGGCGGACTGCCTCACCAAGCCCGTGGACGAGGCCGACCTGTTCCTCGCGGTGGATCGGGCGCTGCAGCGCGTGGCCCTGCGTCACGAGCGCGCCCAGCTCCGAGACGAGAACCTGGAGTTCGCGCGCTACCAGAACCTGCACCGGCGCTGCCTGGAGTTCCTGGCGTACCCGGATCTGGAGGGGCTCCAGGAGCGAGTCACCGCGGATCTGGCCGCGGTGTGCGACGCGCAGAGCGCCGCGCTGTGGCTGGGGGATGACCGGGGTGAGCTGGTGCTGCGCGCGTACCGGGGGCTGTTGGACAAGCAGTTCCTGGTGGAGCGGATGAAGCCCGAGGGCCCGCTCGCCGCGCGCCTGCGCGAGGCCGCGCCGTGGCTGGCCTGGGAGGAGCGCTCGCCGGTGCTGTACGTGCCGCTGGTGGCGGGCGGGGAGCTGGTGGGGCTGGCGCAGCTCTCGGATCCGATCGGCGGCGAGTTCCAGCCCGAGCACGTGCGGCAGGCGCGAGTGATTGGCGACTTCGCGGCGGTGGGAGTGAAGAACGGCCGGCGGATGCTGGCGCTCCAGCGGCTGGGGCTGAGAGACAGAGACACGGCCGCGTACAACCTCAGCTACTTCACGGACTACGCCTCGAAGGAGATCTACAAGGCGCGGCGCTACGGGCGGACGTTCTCGCTGCTGACGTTCTCGATCGACAACCTGCCGCTGGTGCGGGTGCGGCTGGGGACGGCGGACGCGAAGAAGGCGGTGCGCGGCATCATCCGGGCGCTGTCGCGGATCATCCGGGACTCGGACGTGATCGCCAAGGCGAGCGATCAGGAGTTCTACCTGCTGCTGCCGGAGACGGACTTCTTCGGGGCGCTGATGTTCGTGCGGCGGGCGGTGGCGGCGGTGCGGGACGAGGCGGACGTGCAGGAGGTGGAGGCCAAGCTGCCGCTGGCGCTGGTGGGCGGGGCGAGCACCTTCCCGAAGGACGGCGAGGACTTCGACGAGCTGGTGCACCGCTGCCGGCGGCGCATGGACGAGCGGCGGGCATCGCTGCAGCGGCGGCTGCTCCTGGATGGGCTGCCGTTCTGGGAGGAGGTGGAGCTGCTGTTGGGGACGCCCTCGAGCCCGAAGCTGCCGGCGGACGAGCGGGCCGAGCCCTCGCGGCGGGGCAAGGTCTCGGACGTGCTCTTCGACGAGCTGCAGGCGGAGATCGCCCGCGAGCTGCTGAGGGATCCGGGCGCGCGCGGGCTGTTGTACGTGGGCGGGCCGGAGATCCGGGCGGACCTGCCGATCGCCTCGGGGCTGGAGTCGGCGCCGCCGGAGATGGCCTCGCGCATCTACCTGCTGGGGCGGCGGATGGACCTGGACTCGCACCCGGCGGTGACGCCGGTGTTCCTGGAGGGGGACGATCGGTTCACGCGGCACGAGTTCTTGTTCTGGCTGTCGGAGCACGCCTCCTACGCGCTGATCCAGCGGCGAGGGAAGGGGGCGACGTGGGGCTTTCACTCCTCGGACACCGCGGTGGTGGACGGGCTCATCACCAAGCTGCAGGCCGAGTACGACCTGCAGCCGTACTAGCGAGCGCGCACCGTGGCCCAGGCACGGAAGATCCTGATTGCAGACCCGGACCTCGAGTCGGTGCGGCAGTTGACGCGCGCGCTGAGGCAGAAGGGCTACCAGGTGCACTACGCGCCGGATGGCTCGAGGGCGCTGGAGATCTGCGTGTTGCGGCACCCGGATCTGGTGCTGTTCGACGAGGCGTGCAAGCTGCTGGAAGCGCGGACGTTCATCCAGATCTTGAGGACGAACCCGCGGACGGAAGAAGTGCCGGTGGTGTTGACGACGACGAACCTGGACATGGATCGGTTGAGGGGCCTGCGGCTGGCGGCGCACCTGAAGAAGCCGTTCAACCAGGACGAGGTGCTGAGCCGGATCGAACACATCTTCCGGCGGGCGGAGGCGGCGAAGGACCTCAAGAGCGAGGCGCAGGAGATTGAAGGCTCGCTGAGCCAGCTGGGCATACCGGATCTGATGCAGATCCTGGGGATGAACAAGCGCAGCGGGAAGCTGAGCCTGGAGCGGGGCAACGAGCGGGGAGAGATCCAGGTCGGAGACGGGCGGCCGGTGAACGCGAGGCTGGGGCGAGTGGAGGGAGAGAAGGCGCTGTTCCGGCTGCTGTCGTGGACGGAGGGAACATTCACGTTCGCGCCGGGAACGAACCCGGGAAAGCCGCGCATCACCCGAGCGATGGACGATGCGCTGCTGGAGGGCATGAGGCAGTCGGACGAGGTGAACCGGCTGCTACCGTCCTTGCCGCCGCGGACGACGAGGCTGGTGATCGCGCCGGAGGCGGACCTGCCACAGGACCAGCACCCGGTGACGGCGCAGGTGGTGGACCTGCTGAGGCAGCCGAGGGCGCTGGGCGAGGTGCTGGATCTGGCGCCGGCGACGGACCTGGAGGTGCTGGGAGTCCTCATCACGCTGATGCAGAAGGGCGTGGCGAGGGTGGCGGAGGGAGAGCAGGAGGGGAGCGGCCCGCTGCTGGGTCCGGCGGAGCTGCACGCGCTGCGAAGCCGGGTGTTGCGAGGCAAGTCCCCGCTGAAGGTGGTGACGGCGAAGGTATTCATCTGCGGCAACGGTCCGGCCGCGGCAAGGCGGCTGTTCTCGCAGTTGCCGGGCCTGGCGGCGGTGTCAGCAGAGCCCACGGCGGTGAAGAGCGGCTTCGGGACCCTAGGGCGGCTGGAGCTGAGCGAAGTGCTGCAGCTGGACTTCTGCGTGTTGCCTCCAGCGGAAGCAGCACGGCCTCTGTGGCGCCCCTTCAGCGCGGGAGCGGTGGGGGCACTGCTGATGGACACCTCCGAGGCAGCAGTGCGGCTCGCGAGCTATCTGGCATTGGAGATCCGCGTGCCGATAGCGGTGATGGGAAACACCGTGCCGGAGAAACTCCAGGGAGCCCCAGCAGGAGCAACTGCACTAGGAGACGACCTGACCGAAGCCTTGCGAGGCTTGCTCATCCAGAGCCTCCACCCAGCTCCTGCCGCACCAGGGATGCAGCAGGGACCACGCGCCGTATCCTCAGCGTGAGGGCGCATTGCGCTCAGGCGGCGGGCTCCAGCACTTCCTCCAGCGCGTCCCGGACGCCGGGGAGCTGGGAGAGCAGCTCGAACTCGGCGTCCTGGAGCAGGGACACCCGGCGGCCCTGGATGCGCTCCATCTGCAGCTCTATCCGCGTCTGCCCGTCCGGGCCCACCTGACGGAAGAAGCGCGCCCGGCTGCCCTCCTTGTGACAGGCCATGATGTCCCGCTGCAGGCTCTTGAGCCGGCGGGACATCTTCATCGCTGACCGCCCCTCCGGAGTGTCGAAGGTGTGGAAGTGGCGGTTGCGCGACAGCGGCCGAGCTGGGTCATGGAGCCTCTCCACGAGGCGCCGCACAAAGGGGTCCATCGACGGGAGAGGATAACATCCGGTACCCTGCCGCTCAGCGATGCATTTGCGAATTCTTCGGTTGACTGCGCTCCTTCCATTCCTCCTCTCGGTTGCCTGCAAGGACCCGGAGATGGAGGCCGTCCAGACCCGTGCCGAGACCTATGAGTCCCGGCTCGCCGAGGGCCGCACCCTCATGGCCGCCAACCAGCCGGCCCGGGCCGCCAAGGCCTTCCGGGCCGCCTCCAACCTGGCTCGCGAGAAGGTGGAGCCGCTGCTGCTCATGGCCGAGGCCTACCGCGCCGCCGGCAACGATGCCTCGGCCATCCTCGCGTTCAAGGAGGCCGAGGCCGCCGCTCCCGGGGATGATCCGGCCATCCAGAAGCAGATGGTGGACCTCTACCTCCAGGAGGGCCACACGGACGAGGCCATCTCCACCCTCGTGGCGCTGCGGGACAGCAAGAACCTCGGTGACACGGAGTTGCTCGCCCTGGCCCGGCTCCAGGCGCGCAGCGGAGACCCGGAGGGCGCCTTCAAGTCCCTGGAGCCCATCCAGAGCCAGCGCCCGGATGATCCCGACGCCAAGACGGTGGAGGCGGAGATCCTCCTCAACAAGGGCGATGAGCTGCTCGCCGCCAAGCTGATGGACCGGCTCATCGAGGAGAACCCCGGGCTGATCGACGCCCACTTGCTGCGCGTGCGCTACTTCCTCAACAGCGGCTATCCCGAGGTGGCCGAGCAGGACATCGAGACCATCACCGGCAAGGATGCCAAGCGGGCGGACGTCGTCCTGCTCCACGCGCGCATCCTCACGAAGCTGGAGAAGCACGACAAGGCCGCCGAGGTGCTCACCCAGCTCGTGGAGGAGCAGCCCGACAACGCCGACGCGCTGGGGATGCTCGCCGAGGCCAAGCTGAACCTGGGCAAGAACACCGAGGCGCAGGATCTCGTGGAGAAGGTGCTGCACCTCAAGGCCCGCTCTCCCCGCGCCCTCTATGTCCGGGGCCGGATCCTCGAGGCGCAGGGCGACAAGCGGGGGGCCCAGGAGAACTACAGCTATGCGCTCACCGCCGATCCGCGCTTCGCTCCCGCGCTCTCACGCGTGTGGCGCACCCAGCAGGAGGCGGGCGAGAAGACCGAGGCCCTGGAGACCCTGCAGAAGCTCTACAAGCTCGGCGAGGCCTCGCTCGAGGAGAAGGTGGCGCTCGCGCAGATGTACGCCGATAGCGGGAACCACTCCGAGCGCGGCCTGAAGATCGTCGACGAGCTGCTCAAGCGCGAGCCCGGCAACCCCAAGTACGTCGCCCTCAAGGCCGCGCTCGCTCCGGCGCCGTCGACGGTGAAGAAGAGGTTCACCGGCCCCATCATCATGCGCGGCGGACACCACCGGTGAGGCGCTGCGGGGCTCCCGAGGGCAGCCCCTCGGCGGCCTCCACCACGCGCTCCATCGCCTTGATGCCCTTGCGCTGGCCCACCGCCACCACCGTGAGGTTCTCGCGCGTGAAGTAGCGCCGCGCCACCTCGCGCACGTGCGCCGCCGTCTCCGCGTCCACCATGTCCGCGCGCTGGCTGAAGGACTCGGGCTGGCGGAACAGCTCCGTGCCGCCGAACCAGCCGGCCAGCTCTCCCGGCGAGTCCTCGGAGAACTCCAGCAGCATCCGGTGCCGGCGCTTGGCCCGCGCCAGCTCCTCCGCGGAGATCTCCTCCGAGCACAGCGTGGCCAGCACCCGCAGCACCTCTTCCACCACCCGCGAGGCCTTCTCCGGCGCGCTCGCCGCGTCGATCTCGAACAGGCCCACATCGTGGAACGCGTCCTGCCCGGCGTTGATGGAGTAGGCCAGCCCCCGCTTCTCGACGATCTCGAAGGGCAGCCGCGAGGACAGCCCGTCATCCATCACCCGGCGGAGGATCTGCAGCGCCGAGTAGTCCTCGTGCTGCTCGGGCACGGTGCGGAAGTTGAGGCGGAACTCCGTCTGGGACTCGTCATGCGAGACGAACCGCAGCCGCGGCCCCGGCGCCGTCGGCGGCGGCGGCTTCTCGGTGGTGGCGGGGCCCCGCGGGAGGTGGGCGAAGGCGCGCTCGGCCAGGGCCAGCACCTCGGAGTGCTTCACCCGGCCCGCCGCCGTCACCACCAGGTTGCCCGCCACGTAGTGCCGGGCGAAGTGCTCCACCACCTGCGCGTGGGTGAGGGTGGACACGGACTCGCGCGTGCCGGCGATCTTCAGCGACAGCGGATGGTCCGGGAACAGCAACCGCTTGGACAGGTTGTCCAGGTCAATGTCCCGGCCCTTCTCATCCACCTCGTCCAGCATCTCCTCGAGGATGATCTGCCGCTCCACCTCCATGTCCGTGAGGCGCGGCCGGGTCAGCATGTCCCCGAGGATCTCCATCCCCACCGCCAGGTGATTGGGGTGGATGGGGGTGTAGTAGTAGCCGTGATCCCTCGTGGTGACGCCGTTGAGGTTGCCGCCCACCTCCTCGACGGCGGCGTTCATCTTCACGGTGTCCGGCCAGCCCTCGCTGCCTCGGAAGAAGAGGTGCTCCAGGAAGTGGCTGACGCCGTTGTTGGCGGACACCTCGTGGCGGCTGCCCGTCCGCACGTAGATGGCCAGCAGGGCGGTGTGCAGGTGAGGAGTCTCGACGGTGACGACACGCAGCCCGGAGGGCAGCACGTCCCGGTAGGGTGTGAAGCTCATGCTTGGGGGAGCCTTAACACGAAGGTGGTCCCCTGGCCGGGGATACTCTGGCAGACGAGAGTACCCCCGTGCGCCTGGAGGATCTGCTGGCTGACGGACAGCCCCAGCCCGGTGCCGCCCTCCTTCGTCGAGAAGAACGGCTCGAAGAGGCGCTCGCGCACCGCCTCCGTCATTCCGCGGCCGGTGTCCTGGACGGAGATCTCCACCTCTTTCTCCAGCCCTCGGGTGGAGACGATGAGGCGCCCTCCGTCCGGCATGGCCTCGCGGCTGTTGCGCAGCAGGTTGAGGAAGACCTGGCGCAGCTGGCCCTCGTCCGCGAGCACCGGCGGCGTGTCCGGGGCGAAGGCTCGCACCACCTCCACGCCGGCGCGCTCCAGCTCCTCGCGGGCGAAGTCGAGCACCCCGCCGAGCACCTCCGTCACATCCTCGGACACCAGCGTGGGCTTGGGCGGGCGCGCCATGCGCAGGTACTGCTCGGTGACGTCCGTGAGCCGATCCACCTCGCGCGTCACCGCCGTGAGCAGCTCCTGGGCCTCGCGCTCTTCTTCCTGGGTGCGGAAGGCGGCGCGGGCCACCGCGTCTCCCAGCATCTCCACGTTGAGGCCGATGGAGGACAGCGGGTTGCGCACCTCGTGGGCCACCTGGGCGGAGATGCGGCCCACCGCCGCCAACTGCTCGGCGCGGGCGAGCGTCTCGGCCTGGGCCTTGAGCTGGGACTCGCGCGCCTGGAGCGAGCGGGCCATGGCGTCGAACTCCCGGGCCAACACCGCCACCTCATCCTCGCCCTGCACGCCGAGCTGCGCGCTGTAGTCGCCTCGGCCGATGCGCGACACGCCCTCGATGAGCGTGCGCACGGGCTTCAGCGTCCGCGCGGACAGCAACGTGGCGCCCAGCCCCACGCCCACCGCCAGCAGCGAGAGCGTGATGATGGCCAGCCCCGTGCGCCGCTCGTGCTCCTCGGCGCGGTCCACGCGCTCGCGGATGCGGTTGTCCAGGACGGCTCGCAGCGCGCGCAGCTCGCGGCCGATGGTGACCTCCACCTGGCGCAGCTCGGCCGTGGACGCCGCCACCTGATCCCGATCCATCTTGTCCGCCGCCAGCGCCGTGAAGACCGCCTCCGTCGTGCGCCCGTGGGCGGCGTACTGCTTCTCGAGCTCCTCGAAGCGGGTCTCCAGCTCTCGCACGAACGTCAGCTCGCTCGCCGGGGCGTAGGTGAGGATCTCCCGGGCGGTGGAGCGCGTGGTGGCCAGGCGCTGGGACATCAACGGAATGTAGAGGCGCGCCAGCCGGATGAGGGCGCGCCGCGTCTCCGGGTTCTGCTCGTCCAGGAGCCGCTCGGCGTCGTTGCCCTGGCTGGTGTGGAAGGTCTCCAGCGCCGCCGCGTCCTGGGAGAGCTGGAGGTAGCCCTGGCTGACGAGCCGGATCTCCTGCTGGTTGCGGTGCAGCTCCGCCACGCTGAAGAGCGACACCGCGCCGAAGGTGACGAGCACCACGGCGTAGCCCAGGAAGATGCGCGTGGCGAGTGAGAGCTTCATCACGGAGAGTCCGGCCCTGCGGCCTGGCAGCAATCGCTACGCTCGCGCCGCCCCGAGCGCAAGCTGATACCGTTGGCCTTACATGTGGCCTCGCTATTCCCGTCCAGCCCTCCTTGCGGCCGTTCTGGCCCTTGCTCCCGCGTGTCAGGACCCGGGGTCGGCTCCCCAGCTCCAGCTCGTTACGAGCACCTGCGAGGGCCTCGGTCCGCTGGAGGGCGTCACCCACTTCCGCTTGCGCATCACCGGTGAGGGGCTGGACACCCCCATCGAGCGCATCACCCCCGTCAACATCCGCCCCGAGGACATCCCCGTCATCCCCCCCGGAGCCCGGCGGCTGTTCGAGGTCCGGGCGTACTCCGGAGAGCCCAGCAGCGCGGGCTCGGTGGTCTCCGTGGGCCGCTCGTTTCCCTTCGACATGCCGGAGAAGGGCGCCCCGGCGGATCCCATCCGCGTCACGTTGCGCCGCGTCAACACCTTCCTCCCCGTGGAGAGCTCGCAGGTGCCGGGCACCTGTCTGGACCTGACACAGCCGCGCGCCGGGCACACGGCCACGCTCCTGGAGGATGGCCGGGTGGTCCTCGCCGGAGGGTTCCGGCTGTCCTCGGATGGGCAGGTGGAGACGCTCAGCTCCATCGAGATCCTCGATCCCCAGGCGCGGACCCTCGCCTATGTGGAGGACCCGGGGCCTGGAGCCGCGAAGCGGGCGTTCCACACCGCGTCCCGCATGCTGGATGGGCGCGTGGCCTTGATTGGCGGGGAGTCCCAGCCGCTCAGTGGCACCGCCACCCCGCTGCGCACCGGAGCGGTGTTCGATCCCGTGACGGGCAAGACCCAGCAGTTCGAGCTGGGGATGGCCCGCTCCCACCATGCGGCGGCGATTGATCTCGCGGGCCGCATCCTCGTGGTGGGCGGAGTCGGAGCGGGCGGCGCGGTGGTCTCCTCTCCCGAGGGCGTCGAGCCCGCGGGGGGGCGGACCTTCCCCGTCCCCACCTCCGTGCCTCGGATGGGGGCGAGCGTGGTGACGCTCGCGGACAACCAGCGCCTCGCCGTCGTCGGCGGCTCGGATGGCGTCAACCTCCCCCGGGAGGTGCTCACGTTCGTCTTTAACGGGAGCACGTTCGCGCCCACCAACACCTCGGTGGTGCTGCGCCAGCCTCGCCGGGACGCGGCGGTCGTGGCCTTTGATGACGAGCAGAAGCTGCTCGTGGTGGGCGGCTACTCGACGCCTGAGACTCCCGATGGGGACTCGAGGCCCGTGTCCGCGTCGGAGCTGGTCGGCTTGCAGGAGGGGTCGCCCTTCGTCGCGGTGGGGCCGTCCATCGTGGCCCGGGGAGACCTCTGCGCGGTGAGCCTCCCGGATGGCCGGGCGCTCACGACGGGCGGGCGGCGGGTGGCCTCCGACGATGGTTTTGCGAGCAGCGGCGTGGTGGAGCTGATCACCCCCACCCCTAACGTGACGGGCGGCGTGCTGGGGATGCAGCCGCTGGAGCCCGCGCGCTACCTGCACACCTGCACGCCGCTGCCGGATGGCTCGGTGCTCATCGCGGGCGGGCTGAATGCCAGCGACAGGGGGAGCGCGCGGCTGGCGGCGGGGACGTACATCTTCATGCCCGTGCCGCGGGACTGAGAAACACGAAGGCCCCTCGTCCCGGGTGGGAGGAGGGGCCTCGCGAGAGCGCTGAGGCTCGAATCAGGCGCTGGGCGACGAGGACTTATCGGCCTCGCCCGAGGTGGAGGCGGGGGCCTCGCTCGAAGCGGCCGGAGCCTCGGTGGACTCCGCGGGCTTGGCGGCCGCGGCCTCCGCCTGGGCCTGGGCGGCGGTGCGCTGGGCCTCGGCCGCCGCACGCTCCCGAGCCGCTTCCTCGGTGCGCTGATCGCTGGCGGCGACCTCGTCCGGCGTGAGCTCGGTCCGGTCGGCCATCATGCCCGTCTTCTTCTCCAGGTCCTTGATGGCGCGGCGCAGCAGATCCCGCTCCAGCAGCGTGCGGTTCAGGCGCTTCTCCAGGGCCTTGAACTTGTCCTTCTGGAGATCCAGCTCGCTCTTGGTGGCGTTGAAGATGCGCTGCTGCGTCTCGCGCTGGCCCTTCAGCCGGCGGAGCTCCCGCTCCATCTCGGAGGCGCGGGTGCGCTCCTTGTTGGCGGAGTGCTCCAGCCGCTCCATCTTCTCGCGGTCCGCGTCGTTGAGCTCGCGGTAGCGGCGCGGGCCCTTGTCCTTCTCCGAAGCGGGCTCGGCGGCTGGCGTCACCTGCACCGTCGCCGTCACCACGCGCTCACCCTCGTGCGCCGGAGCCGAGATCTGCCCCGTCGCCGCGGCGCTGGAGGCCTCGGGCTGAGCCGCCGGAGCGCTGGGGGCGCTGGGGGCCGCCGGAGCGCTGGGAGCCGGAGCGCGGCGCGGGCGGGCGCCACCGCCCTGCTCGCTGCGCAGCCGCTCGATCTCGGCGAGCGCCTGGGACAGCTCGCCGCGCACCATCTCGAGCTGCACGGAGGCCTGGCGCTCGGTCTCGGTGCGGGCCTTGACGAGATCGCGGTCACCCTTCTCGGACTCCTTCTGCTCGTACAGCTTGCGCTTGGCCTGCTTGAGCTGCTCCTTCAAGTCCTGGAGCTGGGTGCGCTGCTCGTCGAACTCCTTCTGCTTGCGCTCGAGTTCGGACTCGGCGCGGGCGCGAGCCTTGGAGCCGTCATCCAGCTCCTTCCTCGCGGAGGGGGTCGAGACAGCGGCTTGATTCGAGCCGAAGAGCAGCATGCCGAGCGTGACGGCAAAGCCGATGGATACGAGGATGAGGGCAACCAGCACGAGTACGACCTCCAAAGGGACTGCAAAAAAAGCGCCGCAGCCTAACTGTCGGCACCGGCACGTCAATACCTGTGTAGCCCCTTGTACGCCGTTCCGTCGCCTGAGCCCTCCGAGCGCCGCCCCCCTGGGGACACTCCGGCCAGGGGAGAAAGCCCTGGGCGGGCGGGCCTCCTGCTCAAGCAGGGGCTCGATTTGATAGCACGCGGATCATGGGGTCATGGCGATGCAGTGGTGGCGCGCACGAGTGTGAGGGCACAAGACTACTCAAGCCGTGGTGGTCTCGTTGGGTAGCGCCGCTTCTGGGGGTGTTGCTCGCTGGCTGTGCCACGGTTCCCAGCAAGCCGCCTTCCCTTGGAAACGGGGCCTGGAGAAAGCCTCTCCTGTTGGCTTCAGGCGATGGACTGCCGGGGGCCGGAGAGCCCACCGGCCAGAGAGTGCAGGGCTACAACGTTCCTGGCCGGAGCCTGAACTCTCAGGCACCGTGGGAGTTCTTCCTCGGCAACGCTGCGCACAGGTTGATCGCCTACATGTATGGCGTGAATCATCCCCAGAACGAGGTCTTCTACAACCAGGTGACCATCCTCACCATCGTGTCGAGCACAGGGATCGGCTCGCCCGCGCAGCTTCTTGAAGAGGAGCGCAACCTGCGCCCCGACATCACCGATGTTTCGGCGCTGAGTGTCTTCGAGATCAAGCCCTCGGGTGAGCAAGGCCACCAGGAGGGCCGGCAGGAAGTTCAACTCTACCTGGCTGCCTTGAACCGCGCCGCGGCACCAGGATTGACCTTCGCGCCCGGTACAGGCTGCCATGGCGAGATGCTCATCCGGTTTGCCCAAGGCCAATACATCTGGCGCCTGGAGTGGCAGACCACCGATCCCGGGGTGATTCAGTACCGGTGGACCCGCAGCCAGCAGCGCTTCGAGTCGGCGGCTGCGGCGGCCGATGCTGGGCAGTGGGTGTCTCTCACCGAGCAGGAGATGCGACAGTACGGCGGGTGGGTGGGACAGGCTGTGGAGGGCATGGTCAAGCGTCGCGAGCAACTCGCCAGCTTCAGTGGGGCCGTGGGCTTCGTCATCGACATCATCGGAGAAGGGACAAGGGGAATCCTGGCGGGGGCGATCTTCGGCCGGATGAATTCGAATACGGGGGCCCAGCAGCCGCCCGGCCAGATGGGGGGAAAGGTCATCCCTTTTCCATCGCGGGTTCCTTCTACCGCACCCGGGACGCAGCTTCCTGCCGCCGTGGGCAGGTGACACGGTGGTGTACATGCCGGTGCCTCCACGGCCCATTGCCTGCTTCCTCCTGCTTGCGCCACTTTGGTAGGACGTCCGCTATGCATCCCGGGCAGCCTTCCTCTCTTGAGATGCCGTCCTTTCTGCACGGCAGCTATGCGGAGGTCTCTCGCAAGACACGCCAGGAAGGCCAGCGGTGTGGCGAGCAGTATCGAGACCAGGGTTCTTTCCCTGCTCCTCGTGAGTTGCTGGAGGTGCCTGCTGGCGAGGTGGTGGTGGCGCACGACGTGGTGGACTTTCAGCATGAGCGCCCGGTCTGGCGGCTGCACATGATGGCGAACGTCATGAGTGCTCTGTACGAGACCGTTGAGCCGCAGAAGACGTTCCAGGCGAGGGACGCCTACGAAGATGTCTGTCGCGCGACCGCCTGGGGCGCGCTGTACTTCACCATTGCTCCCACGGGACCGGTCAGCGCGGAGCGCACATCTCGGCGCCTCCAGGCGCTGATGCCATTCTGGGAGCCGCTCCAGTCCGTGCGCTATCTCTTCAAGACCGTCAATGCAGCGCTCACCTTGGATGAACTTCTGAGCACGGCCTGTGACTGGGCGATGGAGGCCTGGAGCCCGGTAGGCGAAGGATCAGTCCGCACACGCCTGGAACTGGCCGCGGAGCGCATGGGGCGCGCAACACACGAGGACAGCATCGAGGCCATTCTCCGGCAGATGCCCCGCGCTCTTCAGCATGCGCAGGGTGTCAAACATCGCGATGTCCTGGCCAACCCCGAGTTTCTGCGCCAGCGCCTTGCCTCACTCTCTCATGAGGCCTTCACGCATCTCTCCGCGGCATGGACAGCCGGGCTCATCAGGCAACTGCACGTCTGGGATCGCCAACTCGGGACGCACTAGCCGTGGAGTCCTCAGGCCGGGCATGGGGCGAGCGAGCCGCCGAGCGCTCCTGCCTTCTGGGGGCTTCCTGTGGGGTGGGAAACTCGGCGATGCTTGGGGACTCGCTCACTCCCACCGAGGGCATCGCGTCATGGCGCACCTGGAGCTCATTCCCAAGACGGACATCTCGAGCTTTCGCAAGCTGGCCATTGGGAGCTGGCAGACGACCTATGATCCCACGGTCTACGGCACCCTCACCGTCCGCATGGACAAGGCGCTCGCGTACATCGAGGCCTTCCGCCAGCGCACCGGCCACCGCCTCACCGTCACCCACCTCGTGACGAAGGCCATGGGCGAGGCCCTGCGCCGCTGCCCCGAGGCCAACGCCATCCTGCGCTTCAACAAGATCTACCTGCGCCAGCGCGTCACCATCTCCGCGCTCGTCGTCCAGACCGATGGCGGCAAGGTGGATCTCACCTCGGCGAAGATCGACCACGCGGACACCAAGAGCCTGCTCGAGATCGCCCGGGAGATGGAGGAGGCCGTGCGCCGCGTGCGCGAGCGCCGCGACGTCGCCATGGAGAAGGGCAAGGGGACCATCCAGAAGATCCCCTACATGTTCCTCAACCTCTTCACCAAGCTCCTCGGCTTCCTCATGTACACGCTGAACCTGGATCTGAGCGGGCTCGGCATGCCGAAGGATGCGTTCGGCTCCGTCATCATCACCAACGTGGGCTCGCTCGGGCTGGACACCGCCTATGTGCCCCTGGTGCCCTATACCCGCGTGCCCATCTTCGTCGCCCCCGGCGCCGTGAAGGAGGCTCCCGTGGTGGAGGATGGGAAGATCGTCGTGGGCAAGGTGATGAACGTGAACGCCTCGTTCGACCACCGCTTCATCGACGGGTTCCACGCCGGCATCCTCGCCAACACCCTGCGCGAGCTGCTGGAGAACCCCTTCGAGAAGTTCGATGCCCTGGACTCGCTGCCCACCGAGGCCTCGGAGGCTCAAGCCGAGCCCATCAAGGCCGCGGGGTAGTCCCCTCGCTCAGGCAGGCTCGAAGCCCTGCCGCCAGGACCGGGAGGCCATCTCCCGCAGGCGCCGCACGCGCTCGGGGATGGGCGGGTGCGTGGAGAACAGCGCCATCACCGCCCGCCCCGACAGCGGGTTCACGATGAACAGGTGCGAGGTGGCTGGCGCTCTGTCGTAAGGCATCAGCTCCGCGCCACGCTCCAGCTTCATCAGGGCGCTGGCCAGCGCCTCGGGATCTCCGCTCAGCTCGGCCCCCGTGGCGTCCGCGCCGTACTCGCGCGAGCGGCTCACCGCCAGCTGCAGCAGCGTGGCCGCGATCGGCGCCACCAGCAACAGGCCCAGGCTCGACAGGGCCCCCGCGATGCCGCCCCGGTCATCGTCATCGCTCCGGCTCAGCAGCGAGCCGCCGAACCAGAAGAGCATCTGCGCCGCGTAGCTGATGATGCCCGCCAGCGTGGCCGCCACCGTGCCGATCAGCGTGTCCCGGTTGCTCACGTGGGACAGCTCGTGCGCCAGTACGCCTCGCAGCTCGCGGCGATCGAGGATCTCCAGGATGCCGGCCGTCACCGCCACCGCCGCGTGCTTCGGGCTGCGGCCCGTGGCGAAGGCGTTGGGCGCCCGGGTGGGCAGCAGGTAGACCCTGGGCTTGGGCATGCCGGCGCGCGAGGCCAGCTCCTCCACCAAGTCGTGCAGCCAGGGCGCCTGCTCGCGCGCCAGCGGCTGCGCCCCGTGCATGGCCAGCGCGATCTTGTCGCTGAACCAGTACGAGACGAAGTTCATCACCACCACGAAGAAGCCCGCGTAGGCCAGCCCCCGCGGGCCGCCCAGCTTCTGGCCGATCAGCAGCACGAGCGCCGTGAGCCCAGCCAGCAGCACCGTCGTCTTGAGCGCATTGCCCAGCCGGTGCCAGCCGCTCCCTCGCAGCGGGGCCCCTCCGCGAGGGGTCGTGTCATAGGTACTGCTGTAGGAAGTCATGATGTATGTGTAACGCTCCCTTCGAATGCTCTCGGGAACGTAAACAGACAGCCCGGTGCGTCAATGCTCCGCGCCTCGTCTCAGAGGTAGAAGCGATCGACAACTCCGGCGGTCCGCTGGAGGATCGCCGTCCAGCCCACCCAGCCATCGATCGTCTGCTTGTCTGCTACCTGCTCGCCTCCCAGCGCCGCCAGCGAGCCCGTGCAGCCCTGCACCGTGCACAGCCCGGACTCGCGCAGGTGCTCCAGCAAGGCCCGGATCGTGGGCAGGCGGCGGGTCTCGAAGCGATCGGCCACGTCCTCGCGAGGCGGCTGGAAGTCCGGCTCGTCCAGCCGATCCTGGAGGAAGCGCTCCAGCGCCCACCAGAAGAGGTACACCTCGGCCCGGCGCCCGGTGGCCACCGCCGCCGCGGCGATGGACAAGCCCTGGTGCACGCGATCGTAGTCTCCGCTGTGCAGGAAGACGGCCACCTTTGAAGGCGGGGTGCTCACCAAGCCTGCTTACCGCTCGGAACCTCCCGCCGTCCATTCGCGTTGTACCGCCGACCGTTCACCCCCCTTTGTCTTGCAGCACCCCGGCTTCACTTGTTAAAAATCTCCACACCATTCAGGCACTTAGCCGCGCTGCTGCCTGGAACGAGGGCTTCCGTTTTCATGGGCGACCAGATCACAGCCAACCGCAAGGACGCCCACCTCGATTTGTGTGCCACCGGAGATGTTGAGCCCCGGCAGAACAGCACCCTGCTCGAGTGCGTGCGCTTGGTGCACTGCGCCATGCCGGAGATGGCGGTGGAGGATGTGGATCTCTCCACGCCGTTCATGGGCAAGCGCCTGCGCTACCCGCTGCTGGTGACGGGCATGACGGGCGGCACCGAGCGTGCTGGCAAGGTGAACCGGGATCTGGCGCAGCTGGCCGAGCGCCACGGCCTGGCCTTCGGCGTCGGCAGCCAGCGCGCCATGGCCGAGTCCACCGGGCGCGCCGCCTCGTACCAGGTGCGGGAGGTGGCTCCCACGGTGGCGCTGGTGGGCAACATCGGCCTGTACCAGGCGGTGCAGATGGGCGTGGACGGGGTGCGCCGGCTCGCGGAGGCCATCGGCGCGGACGGCATGGCGCTGCACCTGAACGCGGGCCAGGAGCTCACCCAGCCGGAGGGCGATCGCGACTTCCGCGGCGGCTATCCCGTGGTGGCGGCGCTGGTGGAGGCCTTCGGGGAGCGGCTGCTGGTGAAGGAGACGGGGTGCGGCATTGGCCCCGAGGTGGCGCGCCGGCTGACGGAGCTGGGCGTGCGCAACATCGACGTCTCCGGCCTGGGAGGCACCTCGTGGGTGCGCGTGGAGCAACTGCGTGCCACGGGCCTGCTCGCAGAGCTGGGGGCCGAGTATTCGAGCTGGGGCATCCCCACCGCCGCGGCCACCGCCTCCGTGCGCCGGGCCGTGGGGCCTGAGCCCCGGTTGGTGGCCTCCGGAGGCGTGCGCACTGGGTTGGAGGTGGCCAAGGTGCTCGCGCTCGGCGCGGACCTGGGAGGCATGGCCCTGCCCCTGTTCCGTGCCCAGCAGGAGGGCGGGCTGGAGGGCGCGGACAAGGCCCTTCAGCTCATACTGGCGGGGCTGCGCCAGGCGTTCGTCCTCACAGGCAGCAGAAGCTGCGCTGAACTCAGGCGCAAGCCGGTGGTCATCACGGGGGAGTTGAAGGATTGGCTCGCGGCACTGTAGAGGGTGCTCGCTCCGCGCTCGCGCTGAAGGTTGGGAAGGGAAACACATGTCTGACATCGTGACGTCCAGGCTCGCAGGGTTCCACAAGCTGCCGATGGAGGAACGCCTCGCGAAGCTGGGCCGGATGTTCCAACTCTCGGAGGAGGAGCTGGAGCAGCTGCGCGGCGTGGGCGCCCTGCGGCCGGTGCTGGCCAACCAGATGATCGAGAACGCGGTGGGCACGTTCTCGCTGCCCCTGGGCCTGGGGCTGAACATGATGGTCAACGGGCGCGACTACATCGTCCCCATGGCCGTCGAGGAGCCCTCGGTGGTGGCCGCGGTGTCCTTCGCCGCGAAGATCGTCCGCGAGGCCGGGGGCTTCACCGCCGAGGCCGACGCCTCGATGATGATCGGCCAGGTGCAGGTGACGCGGTTCGGCGATCCGTCCCAGGCCTCGCAGAAGATCCTCGAGGCCAAGGAGCAGATCCTCGCGCTGGCCAACAGCTTCCACCCGGCCATGGTGAACCGGGGCGGCGGAGCCAAGGACGTGGAGGTCCGCCTGCTGCCGGCCCCCGAGGGCCCGCGCGGCGAGCCGCTGCTCATCGTCCACCTGATCATCGACACCCAGGAGGCCATGGGCGCCAACCTCATCAACACCATGGCCGAGGGCGTGGCGCCGCTCATTGAGCAGCTCACCGGCGGCAAGGTGTACCTGCGGATCCTCTCGAACCTAGCGGACAAGCGGCTGGCGCGGGCCATGTGCCGGATTCCGGTGCCGCTGCTGGCGGACTTCGAGATGTCCGGCGAGGCCATCGCCGAGGGCATTGCCCAGGCCAGCCGCTTCGCCGAGGCGGACCCGTACCGCGCCGCCACGCACAACAAGGGCGTGATGAACGGGATTGACTCGGTGGCCATTGCCACCGGGCAGGACTGGCGGGCCATCGAGGCCGGGGCGCATGCCTTCGCGTGCCGCGAGGGCCAGTACCGGCCGCTGTCCACCTGGTATCTGGAGGAAGGGCACCTGGTGGGGCGCATTGAGTTGCCCCTGGCGCTGGGCACGGTGGGCGGGCCCATCAAGGTGCACCCGGGCGTGCAGGTGGCGCTGAAGATGATGCGGGTGAGCTCGGCGCGCGAGCTGTCCATGGTGATCGCGGCGGTGGGGCTGGCGCAGAACTTCGCGGCGCTGCGAGCGCTGGGCAGCGTGGGCATCCAGAAGGGCCACATGGCGCTGCACGCGCGGTGCGTGGCGGTGACGGCGGGGGCTCGCGGCGACTGGGTGGAGAAGATCGCCAACGAGCTGGTGAAGGCCGGGCACGTGAAGGTGGAGAAGGCCCGGGAGATCATCGCCGCGCTGTCGGCGGACGAGGCCGCGCAGGCCACGGGGACCACGGGCTAGCTGGCGCTCCTTTATGGATCCACAGAGGGAGTCCCTGACGGGCTTCGGTGCGGGCAAGGTCATCCTGCTGGGCGAGCACAGCGTGGTGTATGGGCACCCAGCGCTCGCGGGGCCTTTGAGCTACGGGGTGACGGCCCGGGGCGTGAGCTCCAAGCGCTGCCAACTGGCGCTGCCGGGCACGCTGAGCCGGGCGCAGAAGGCGCTGCTGACGGGGGCCTTCCAGCGCGCGGCGAACCTGTGCGGCACTCCTGGCGTGAAGGTGACGATGGAGTCCGAGCTGCCGCTGTCCATGGGGCTGGGCAGCTCGGCGGCGCTCTCGGTGGCGTGCTCGCGGGTGCTGCTGAAGGCGGCCGGGAGGAAGGACGCTCCGGCCGAGGTGGCGAAGCTGGCGCTGGAGATGGAGCAGGAGTTCCACGGCACACCCTCCGGCGTGGACCACACCACGAGCGCCGAGCAGCAGCTCATCCTCTACAAGCGCCTGCCCAACCAGTCCTCGGGGCGGGCGCGGGCGGTGAAGAGCCCTCGGCCGCTCAAGGTGCTGGTGGCGCTGGTGGGCCAGCGCAGCCCCACGAAGAAGACGGTGGCGGCGCTGCGCGAGCGGCAGGCGCGCTGGCCGGCCCGGTATGGCCGCCTGTTCCAGCAGATCGGCACGGTGGCCACCGAGGGCGCGAAGGCGGTGGAGGCGGGGGATTTAGAGGGCCTGGGAGACGCGATGAACGTCAACCAGGGCTTGCTGGCGGCGCTGGGGCTGTCCTCCCCGCCGCTGGAGCAGATGGTGTACCAGCTGCGTGGCCTGGGAGCCCTGGGCGCGAAGCTGACGGGGGCCGGCGGTGATGGTGGTGCCGTGATTGGCCTCTTTCTCGAGCCCGAGCCAGCGGTGGCGAAGCTGCTGAAGCTCGGGGTGCGGTGCTTCAGCAGTCAGCTCGCGGGACCGCGGGCTCTGTGAGTGCTTCCATGAAAGCGACGGCCCTGGCCCATCCCAACATCGCCCTGGTGAAGTACTGGGGGAAGCGGGATGACGCGCTGATTCTTCCCCATCAATCCAGCCTGTCCCTGACGCTGGCGCCCCTGTCCGTCACCACGACGGTGGAGTTCGGCGCGGGCTCGGAGCAGGTGGAGATCAACGGCCACCACGCCAAGGGCAGCGAGCGCGAACGCGTGCTCCGAGTGCTCGAAGCGGTGCGAGCGGAGACGGGCGGCAAGCTGGGGCCCGCGAGGATGGTGTCTCGCGGAGACTTCCCGGCGGCGGCGGGGCTGGCCAGCAGCGCGGCGGGCTTCGCGGCGCTGGCGGTGGCGGCGAGGGCGGCGGCGGGGCTGCCGGAGGACCCCAAGGCGGCGAGCCTGCTGTCGAGGCTGGGGAGCGGCTCGGCGTGCCGGAGCGTGCAGGGCGGCTTCTGCGAGTGGCTCCGCGGCGAGCGGCCGGATGGGACGGACAGCTACGCGGTGCAGCGCTTCGATGCGGGGCACTGGCCGGAGCTGCGCATGGTGGTGGCCATCCTCAACCGCGACGAGAAGGAGGTGAAGTCGCGGGATGGGATGAAGCACACGGTGGAGACCAGCCCGTACTACGCGGCGTGGGTGAAGGACGCGGAGGCGGAGGTGCCTCGGGCGGTGGAGCTGATCCAGCGCAAGGACTTGCAGGCGCTGGGGGAGCTGGCCGAGCGCAACGCGTGGAGGATGCACTCGACGGCGCTCGCGGCGAATCCACCGCTCTGCTACCTGCACGCCAACACGCTGGAGCTGATCGAGCACCTGCGCGAGCAGCGGAAGAAGGGGATGCCGGTGTGGTTCACGCTGGATGCGGGGCCGAACCCGGTGCTGCTGACGGACGCGGCGCATGAGGTGGTGGCCGAGGCGCTGGCGCTGGCGTGTGGCGCGGCGGACGTGGTGCGCTGCGTGCCGGGCGGGGATGCGGTACTGAAGAGCGAGCACCTCTTCTGATGGAACGGGCCCTGTCGGCGCCGGGGAAGCTGTTCGTCTCGGGCGAGTACGCGGTGCTGTGGGGCGGGGTGGCGAGGGTGGCGGCGGTGGCACCTCGGACGGCGGCCTTCGTGCGCAGGCGGGCGGATGCGCGGGTGCACGTGTGCCTGGAGGAGGGCACGCTCAAGGGGAGCGCGACGCCCAAGGGCGTGCGGTGGGACGGAGCGGTGCCGGCGGGCTTTGCCTTCGTGGCTCGGACGTTGGATGAGGCGCTGCGAGCGCATGGTCGGCAGAGCGTGGGCTTCGAGCTGGCGGTGGCGCCGTCGGCGGTGGGGCCTGGAGGCCTCAAGCTGGGCATGGGCGGGAGCGCGTGCGCCACGGTGCTGGCGGCGGACGCGGTCCGGTTCATCCTGGAGGAGCGCTTCGACACGCTGAAGCTGGCGCTGGTGGCGCATGCGCTGGGGCAGGGTGGGAAAGGGAGCGGTGGGGATGTGGCGGCGAGCTTCGCCGGGGGCGTGTTGCGCTATCGGCGGTATGAAGTGGCGGGGCTTGCGGCCACTTCGAACGCGGGAGGCTTCCGCGCGGCGTTGATGGAGTCTCCTGCGGTGGATGTGTGGCGGCTGCCCTCGCCGAAGGTGGCGCTGGCGTATGCCTTCACGGGCGAGAGCGCCTCCACGCGGGTGCTGATCTCCCAGGTCGAAGCGCGGATGGACGAGGCGGCCCGCCAGGCGTTCGTGGCGCGCTCGGACGCGGTGGGACACGAGCTCGAATCAGGGCTGAGCGGCGGGGACTTCCGAGCGTTCAAGGAAGCGGTGACGGCCCAGCAAGCGCTGTTGCAGGAACTGGGGCCGACCGAGACGGAGGCGATGCGGCGGATCCTGGCGATTGCCGCGTCCTACGGCTGCGCGGGGAAGCAGTCCGGAGCGGGCGGTGGAGACGGCTGCATCCTCTTCGCCCCGAACCCGGAGACTCGCGCCGAGCTGATGAAGGGCCTGGAGGCGCGTGGCTTCCACTCGATGATGCTCGAGGTGGAGCCCGGGCTGCGCGGCGAGGCCCAGGTGGACCTCAGGCTGCGCGCCTGGCTCGACGCGCACGCTTAGCGCGAACCGGTCTGACTGTCAGACTGGTTTCGAGCGGCTGGGCCCGGCAGGGACCCTCGGGGGTTACGGGTAGCGCACAGGGAGGGGCGGGTCATCGCTCTGGCCGAGCTTCAGAACATGTGGCCGTAGTTCATGTAGATGCGGTGCTCGTGTGTCTCCGTGGACAGCGCGTAGTCGAGCCGGATGACCGCCGCGCGTCGCATCACCCGCAGGCCCGCGCCCACCCCCGGGTGCCACGCATACCAGGCTCCGTCCACGGTACCCGGATGCCACACCCGCCCCAGGTCCAGGAACGCCGCCGCGCCCAGGGACATCTGCTGGCCGAGCAGCCTCATGTCGAAGGCACGGAAGCGCAGCTCCGAGTTCGAGAACGCCTTGATGTTCCCCGAGAACCGGTTGCGGTCCACGCCCCGCACGCTGCTCATCCCTCCCACGCCCTCGGTGAAGAGCACCCCGCCTGCCGAGGCCCACTCGAAGAAGGGCACCTCGCCGAAGAGCACGTCCACCATCATGCGCAGCGCGAACGTGAACCGCGACGAGAGCTGGAAGTAGCGCCGCTCGCTCAGCGTCAGCCCCGCGTACTGATAGCGGCTGCCTGTCGCGTGCGACGAGAAGCGCACGTCCAGCTCCTCCACTCCGCCCGTGGCCGGGTCCGACTCGTTGTCTCGGGTGTCCCAGAGCACTCCCGCCAGGAGCTGCCCCGACGAGCCGCCCTCGATGCCCAGCGGGTGAACCTCCTCCAGCATGGAGGCCTCGTACGGGTTGATCTTCATGTACTTCCACGAATAGCCCGCGTACGCCTGGAGCGGATGGTCATCGCCCAGGAGGTGGCCACGCAGACGCAGCCATGCCCCCGACGAGTTCCTGTCGTAGTTGTACCGGGGGTCATCCTCATTCCCGTTGAACTCCGGCGCCGAGCGGTTGCCCGCGCCGTAGAACGGGCTGAGGAACTCTCGCCGGTACTCGAGGCGCGCCTCCACGCGCAGCGGCCCCAGCAGCCGAGGCCCGTCGTAGCGCAGGTAGTGGTTGCGGATGCCCCGGCTGGTGAGGAACACCTGCGCGCCGATCGCGTGCTTGTACGGCTCGTGGCCGTCACCGTAGATGTACATGCCGCCCACCACGCCGTAGCCGACGCCGAAGTCCGAGTTGAAGCTCAGCAAGGGCACCGCGACGCCATCCACGACCTTGTCCTTGCGGGGCTTGACATCTGGGGGAGCTGAGTCCGTGGGTGTGGCGCGCACGTCCGTGGGCGTGGCGCTGACGTCCGTGGGCGTGGCGTTCACGTCCGTGGGCGTGGCGCTCATGACGAAGGACAGGAGTACGGGTAGCAGCATGCGGCCCCCGTCATGCCCCAGCGGGCCAGGGCTCTGCATCCCATTTCACAGAGGGTGGATTTGCCTGCTCGCTCTCCAAGAAAGCTTCCGCGCACTCGCTGCCGCCGCTCCCCAGCGTGCTCATCTTCGCTCTTCAAAACGGGGAGCCGACAACGTGAGCCACGTGAGCAGGGTTATCACCTCGGAGTTGCAGACATGGGCGTGCACGCTGGCCCGGCGCATCCGCCGGAAGGTGCCGCCCGTGAAGTCCAAGCAGGCGCGGCGGTTGCTCGTCATCCACCTGGATGGTGTCCCCAAGGAGTTGCTGGAGGACGCCATCCGAACCGAGCGCATGCCCTTCTTCTCGCGGCTGATGCGCTCGGGCGCGTACCACTTCGAGGAGGCCTTCTGGGGCTCGCCCGCGTCGACGCCGTTCTTCCAGGCGGGCCTGCTCTATGGGCTCGAGCACCCGAACCTGCCGGCCTATACGTGGTTCGATCGCGAGCTGGGCCGCAAGGTGCAGATGAACACCCCGCGGGATGCGCTGCACATTGAACAGCGGCTCGGCCGGCGGGAGGGGACGAGCCTGCTCGCGGACGGCGGGCACACGTACTTCTCCCTGTTCCATGCGGGCGCGCACAACCGGCTGTGCATGAGCACGCTGGCGAGCCTGAAGATCATGGCGCGCTCGCTGTCCGCGGAGATGGAGGGGCTGCTCGTGGCGCGCACGGTGAGCCCGTGGAAATACCTGCGCTCGTTCGGGGCGGACTCGTGGCGGGCGGTGCAGGAGATCTGGCGCTGGGCGCATGCGCTGGGGGATTGGCGCCACGAGCGGGGCTTCCTCCTCAGCCGCGTCATGCTGCAGCGGTTGGGCTGGAGCTTCGTGCACACCAAGGCGCTGGTGGACATGGTGCGCGGGGTGCCCGCCATCTACCTTGTCTTCGGCAACTACGACGAGGTGTCCCACCGGCGCGGGCCGCGCTCGGAGCAGGCGCTCGCGGAGCTGTACCGCGTGGATGCCTACCTGGCAGAGCTGTACGCCATGTCCCGGTGTGTCGAGCACCCGTATGACATCGTCTTCGTCACCGATCACGGCCACGTGGGCAGCCTCCCGTTCGAGCAGCGCCAGGGCCAGCACCTGGAGGAACTGCTCCTGCGCGGGCCGCCGGTGCCGCTCTCGGAGGACATCCAGCGCGGGCTGCTGGATGGACGCCCCGCGGGCGCCGCGCGGGCACCGCGCGGGACGGACTCGCCAGTGGTCATCGAGTCCGGCAACTTCGCCCACGTCTACCTCACGCGCGAGCAGACGCCGCTGGAGGCCTCGGAGCTGCTCGCGCACCACCGGGACGTGGTGGCCCGGGCCGCCCGGCATCCGGACATCGGGCTCGTGGCGCTGCGGCGCGGAGATGCCGCCGTGGCGCTGGTGAAGGGTGGGGTGTACGGCCCGGAGGAGCTTGGCAGCGCGCCGCTCGCGGAGGAGTTCTCCAAGCGCGCGGTGGCGGACTTCCTGCGCGAGCTGCCGCACCTGCGCACCGCGGGAGATCTGGTGCTCTTTGGCGATGCGGTGCGGCCTGGAGACACGGTGGGCTTCGCCTGGGAGTTCGGCTCGCATGGCGGGCTGACGAAGACGGAGACGCGCAGCGTGGTGGCCTGGCCGAGCGACGCGCCCGTGGATCTCTCGGGCCTGAGCCACTGCGTGCGGCTGCACCAGCGGCTCTCGGAGGCCTACCGTGCCTGAGCGCGGGGAGCGGGCACCTCGGGGCAAGGCGCTCCTCCACGCGCTGTTGGGCGTCGTGGGCGCTGTGATCACCGTGGTGCTGATCTCCACCGCCTTCTTTCACTGGAACCTGCGCGAGCCCGGTCCGCTGCTCGTGCCGCGCTTTCCCCTGGGGAAGTTCTTCCGAGAGCTGCCGGGCCACCTGAAGTGGCTGATCCCCTTCATGCTGCTGGAGGCGCTGATCATCCCGCTGCGCGCGCTCCAGTGGCAGCAGACGCTCCAGCGCAAGGTGCCGTTCCGCGAGCGCTACCACCTGGTGGCCATTGGCTCCTTCACGCACAACGTGCTGCCGGGGAAGCTGGGCGACATCATCCGCGCGTTCCTGCTGGGGCGCACCCAGCGCATTCCCTTCCTGCAGAGCGTGGGCTCGGTGGCGGTGTGCAAGCTGCTGGAGTTCGCCGCGCTGATGCTGCTGGTGGCCGTGTCCTTCCTCGGGCCCTTCGGCAAGACGATGGCCCACTTCAAGGGCACCCTGGAGGTGGCGCTGTCCCTGTGCGTTGGGCTGGTGGCCTTGGTGGTGCTGCTGGCGCACTACTCGCGGCCGCTCGCCCGAGCCCTGCACCGGCGCCACCGGATGCCGCGCCTGGAGAACCTGCTCCAGCATGTGGCGGACGGGCTGGGTACCGCGCGCAGCTTCCGGGGCATGGCGGTGGCGCTGGCCTACTCCGTGGGGCCCGTGCTGGCGCCCTCGGTGGGCTATGGCATGGCGCTGCACGGGCTGGGCATCCCCGGGGGGCTGTTCGCTGGCGCCGTCGTCCTGGGGGCCATTGCGCTGGGGCAAGCCGTGCCGGGCGTGCCGGCGGGCATGGGGCTGTACTACTTCGTCACGAGCTGGGCGGCGCGCAGCCTGGGCGCCTCGGAGGCGGACGCGGCGGCCTTCTCCACGCTCACCCACCTGGGCACGGTGGTCGCCAACGTGGCGGTGGGGGCCATCTCCGTGCACCAGCGCAAGCTGCGCCTGAAGGACTTGAGGCGCGGCGGCAGTCTGGCCCGGGAAGCCGCGCACCACGTGGCCCACGAGGCCGTGGAGCCGCTGCCGCAGTGAGCCAAAGGAGCACGTGGAAAGGCCTCCCGTGAAGAGCGCCGCCCGAGTAGCGTTGTACCCCTCGTGCTGAGGGGGGCCGATGTTCCGATTTCTTGTGGTGACTGGGCTGTCTCTGGGCTTGCTGAGCTCCTGTGGCCCCGAGGACGTGGGGCCACTGGCTTCAGGGGACTCGTTGCGGCAGCAGGCCTCGGCGCTTCCGATCATGCAGCGCAGCCTCGAGCTCTCATCCAACTTCTTGGATTTGGGCAACCAGAAGCGAGGCACCACCGGCCCGGCTCGAGGCGTGAAGGTGACGGACATCAATAGTGAATACGATCTCGCTATCACCGGCCTGGCTGCCACGGGCCCTTACTCGGGCGCTTCACGTGTGCCTTTCGGAGTCACGTGGCTCCTATCCGAGGATCTCCAAGTGAGGTTCTCCCCCACGGCCCTGGGGCCGGCCCCGGGCGTCCTCACGGTCTCCAGTAGTGATTCGTACACCCCCCAGGTGCCCATTGAGCTCGCCGGTACGGGGGTGGCATCGGCGGCTGATCCCCGCCCCTCCAGGCTCGCCTTCGGGGAACAGGGCGTGGGGGGCCCAGGTGCGAGCCAGTCCCTCGAGGTGCACAACGTGGGGGATGCTCCCTTTCAGGTGAGGGCTGAGCTCGAGGGCGCGGGGGCCACGTCCTACCGCATCGATCCGAGCACGCTTACGGTCCCGGTGAATGGGAGCAGCCGCTTCACGGTGACGTTCTCTCCCTCGGAGGAAGGGGCGGCTCCGGCCCGGCTCACCCTCACCACCGACGAGGCCGACAGCCCCCCTGTTCCCGCCGTTCTGCTCACGGGCACCGGGGTGAGGCCCATGGCCTCGGTGTCGGCCTCGCTCGACTTCGGACCGCAGCGAATCGGCGCCAGCGCGGTGCGGCCCGTGACAGTGAGCAACGCGGGCTCAGGGACGCTCACCGTCAGCAACCTCTCGCTGAGTGGCTCTGGGGCTGGCTTCTACAGCGTCACTCCGAGCGCGCTCGCCGTGCCGGCTGGAGGCAGTGGGACCCTGAATGTGACGTTCACCCCCACCGTCCCAGCTTCGTTCCCGGGCACCCTCACCCTGGCCACCAATGACGCGGGCAGGCCGAGCGTCGCCGTTCCTCTGGCTGGGGCAGGAACTCCTCCTCTGGAGTTACAGTTGTCGGCGACTCAGGTGGACTTCGGAGATGTGCAGGTGGGCAGCCCCTCCGCTCCCCGCACGCTGACGCTTACCAACACGGGCACCCACTTGCTCACCCTGAGCGCGTTGGGGCTGAGTGGGGTGGACGCGGCCGCTTTCAGCCTGACGGCGCCCTCGCTGCCCGTAATGATGGATCCGGGCAACTCCGTGGAAGTGACGGTGAGGGTGCAGCCGGATGCGGAGAGGCCATTCTCCGGCATGCTGAGGGTGGACTCGGATGATCCCAACGCACCGAGCATGGCCGTGCCCCTCACCGGCCAGGGCATCAGCCAGCTCCATGTGTCGGCGGCGCTGGAGTTCGGAAAGCAGCTCGTCAACAACACCGCGATGGCGCGCAAGGTGCGCATCACCAATGACACCGGAGCGTCCGTGACGCTCTCCGCGCTGCAGGTGGAGGGAGCCGTGGCTTCGCCGTTCTCCGTGAAGCGGCCGACGCTGCCGCTCGTCCTGGCGCCGGGCGAGGCGCAGGAGGTGGCGGTGGCCTTCACTCCTCAAGCTGAGTCCGAGGTGAGCGCCAGGCTGGTGGCCAGCTTCAGCGAGCCCGCCGTGCGGTTCGTCGTGGCACTGCATGGGCAAGGCCTCCCCGCTGTTCTCTCCTTCACGCCCCCGGCGCTGGACTTCGGTCTGGTGCGTGTTGGAGGCAGTAGGATCTATCTGCCTGTCACCGTCACCAACCTGAGCAGCGATCCCGTCGTCATCGCCAGGCCAGGGGAGCCCGGCTACCCAGCCAGGCACTTCGGGATCGATGCGGAGAGCTGGGAAGGGCGCACGCTGGGCCCTGGCGCGTCCACCGAGCTGATGATCAGCTACGGGCCCGGCCAGGAGTCTCACGATGGGTCCCTCCTGGGCATCACCGCCTCCCCTCCGAAGCAGGGCTCGCAGGTGGAGGTGAAGTTCTTGCCAGTGGTGAGCGTGGCGCTGCGGGGCCAGGCCGTGACGCATGTCCTTACCTTCAAGCCTGGGAGCTTGGACTTCGGTCGCGTGGAGGAGGGCATGGCGGCCGAGCCCCAGGTGATCACCCTCACCAACACCTTCTCGGAGGAGCAGCGGGTGGTGGTGAAGCTGAGGGAGGCTCAGGGGACGCCCTTCACGCTGGAGCGGGCGGAGGAGGTCCAGCCCATCCCCCCCGGAGGCAGCGCCTCCTTCCAGGTGTCCTTCCGTCCGCAGGGAGGGGGAACCTCGCAGAACGAGGTGCAGGTCTGGCTGGAGGGGGCCACCGAGCCCGAGGGGGTGATTCCCGTGACAGGCACGGTGCCGGGAGGAGGCTGCGGCTGCGGCAGCACCGAGGCGGGCGGCGCGGGGATGCTGGCGCTGCTGGTGGCCCTGGGCTCGCGGCGGCGAAGCGGAGCGCGAGGGTAGAACTCGGAGCGCGGAAAAGAAAAAAGGCCCCGGCCGTAAAGCCGGGGCCCTTCTTCAGTGCCCAGGAGAGGACTCGAACCTCCATGCCCTTGCAGGCGCTAGACCCTGAATCTAGTGTGTCTACCAATTCCACCACCTGGGCAGGTGGGGTGCCGCTGTGGGGGCGGACATATAGGGAACCGCCGCGCCCCCGTCAAGCACGAACGACTCCTACAACATCACTTCTTCAGGGGCCATTTCCCCTGGGCCTCCAGCTGGTGCCGCAGGGCCGGGTTCTCGTCCATGAAGGCCGTGAGGGACTCCTCGGTGATCTCCACCAGCAGGTCCTCCGAGCCTACCTCCGACTGGCAGCTCAGCCGGGAGTAGGGCCGCACGTCGAAGCCCATGTCCAACCGGTCCATCTCCGCGTCCGACTGCTCGGAGAGTGAAGCCAGCCCCTTGCGGATCCACACGTGGCAGGTGGAGCACCCGCACACCCCGCCACAGCTATGGCCCACGTGGGCGCCGCACGACTCGGCGGCCTCCAGCAGCGTGGTGCCCGGCTTCACCTCCACGGTGGCGTCGTCCAGCGGGCTCTTGAAGTGGACCTTCGGCACCTCAGTACTCCTCCACGGAATGGCCGGCGACCACCTGGCGGATGGCCTGGTTCATCACCCGCTCGACGAACGGACGGGAGAGCTCGTCCAGGGCGTGGATGGCCTCCTTGAGCGCGTGCGAGTCCTCGCCCTGGGCCAGCTGGCGCACCCGCTCCAGCGCTGACTCGATGGCTGCTCGCTCGCCGTCCTGGAGCAGGGCGCCGTGCTCGCCGAGCTGCTTGGCGGCATCCATGAGCACCCGCTCGGCCTCCACGCGCTGCTCGCGGAGCTGGCGCAGCTGGATGTCCTCCTCGGCGTGATCAATGGAGTCGAGCAGCATGCGCTCGATCTCCTCATCCGTGAGCCCGTGGCTGGGCTTCACGGTGATGGACTGGGTGACGCCGGTGCTCTGCTCCTTGGCGGTGACCGAGAGGATGCCGTCCGCGTCCACCTGGAAGCGCACCTCCACCCGGGCGATGCCCGCGGGCAGGGGGGGGATGCCCGAGAGCTTGAACCGCGCCAGGCTGCGGCAGTCCTCCACCGCCTCGCGCTCGCCCTGGAGCACGTGCACGTCCAGCCCCGTCTGCCCGTCCTTGAACGTGGTGAAGACCTGGGCCGCCGCCGTGGGGATGGTGGAGTTGCGAGGGATGAGCTTCTCGACGATGCCGCCCATCGTCTCCAGCCCCAGCGACAGGGGGATGACGTCCAGCAGCAGCACCTCGTCCTGACGGTCCGCGTTGGTGAGCAAGTCCGCCTGCACCGCCGCGCCCAGCGCCACCACCTGATCCGGATCGATGTCGCCCAGCGGCTCGCGGCCGAACAGCTCCGCCACGTAGCGGCGCACCGCCGGCACTCGCGTCGCGCCGCCCACGAGGATGACCCCGTCCAGCTCCGCCGCCGTCACCCCCGCGTCCTTGAGCGCGCGCCGGCACACGATGCCCGTCTTCTGGATGAGCGGCTGGATCCAGGACTCGAAGTCCTGGCGTTGGATCAGCTGACGGTGGCCGCCGGCGACGAGCTCCGCCTCGGGCGCGTCCGTGAGCGCCTCCTTCGTCCTGCGCGCGGCGGCGAGCACCTCCGCCACCAGGGAAGGGGAGGGCGAGCCCTGGCCCAGGGCCTGGAGCACCCGCTGGGCAATGGCGCGATCAAAGTCATCTCCGCCCAGCGCCGAGTCTCCGCCCGTGGACTTCACCTCGAACACGCCTTCCACCAGCTTGAGGATGGAGATGTCGAAGGTGCCGCCGCCCAAGTCATACACCGCGAAGGTGCCCTGGCTGCCCTTGTCCAGGCCGTAGGCCAGCGCCGCGGCGGTGGGCTCGTTGAGCAGCCGCAGCACCTCGAGGCCCGCCAGCCGGCCCGCGTCCTTGGTGGCCTGGCGCTGGGCGTCGTCGAAGTAGGCGGGCACGGTAATGACGGCCTGCTCCACCTTGCCGGCGAAGTGGGACTCGGCGCGGCGCTTGAGCGCGCGGAGGATCTCCCCGGACACCTCGATGGGCGTCACCGGCTGGCCTCCCACCACGTCGAAGCGCACCACGCGGCTGGGCCCTTCCTTGAACTTGTAGTGGCCCAGCTTCCGAGTCTCGGGATCCTCCGGGCTGCGGCCCATGAAGCGCTTCACGGAGATGATGGTGTCGGTGGGGTGCTCGGCCGCCAGCTTCCGCGCCCGCGAGCCCACCACCACGCCCCCGTCCTTCGCGTAGTGCACCACCGAGGGCAGCAGCCGTGCGTCGCCCTCGTCCGCCGGCAGGCACTGGGGCTTGCCGTGAATGACCGAGGCCACCAGCGAGTTCGTGGTCCCCAGATCGATGCCCACCGCGTACCCCTTGGGCTTCAGGGGATCGTGAATCTGCAGATAGCCGTTCTTGCTCACACCACTGCCTCCTCCTCGAACTCCTCTACCTGCTCGAGGAAGCGCGTGAAGTACCGCACCCGTCCCAGGGCGTGCGATGCCTTTTTCACCAGCGCGGCCTCCTCCACACCGTCGCGCAGGGCCCGCAGGGCGTCCGCGGCCTCGTGCAGCGCCTCGCGCTGGCGCGCCGTGACATCCACGGCCATGGCCTGGGCGCGCGTCAGATCCTTGGCGTGCATGGCCCCCTCCAGCTCCTCGCGCAGCTCCATGACTTCCTCGAGGAAGTCCAGGGGGATGTCCTTCTGGGGGCCCGCGTCCTCGCGGTCCATGTCCACGCCGTGCAGCTTGAGCAGGTAGAAGGCCCGGCGCGCGGGATCCTTCAGCGTCCGGTAGGCCTCGTTGAGCGCGGTGGTCTGCTCCAGCGACAGGCGCCGCTCGCGCGCGTCCGCCTGGGCGAAGCGATCCGGGTGGAGCTGGAGGGACAGATCGCGGAACCGCTTCTCCAGCGCCGGGATGTCCACGTCGTAGCTGGGGGGAAGCTCGAAGACGTCGAAGAGCGTGGCGCCTGGGGGCCGCGCGGCGATCTTTCCGCAGGCCGGGCAGAAGGGGCGCCCGCCCGTCTCCTTCTCACAGTTCCAACACTTCACGGTGTCCACTCCTGGCGGGCGAAAATGAAAAAGGCCCGGTCTCAAGCCGAGCCCTCTGAAATGTCGTATGTGCTCTGGCTGTGCATGGGGGGAGCGCCTGGGAGCCGTTCCCTCTTGCCCCCGCCCTCCGGCGGCCGGGGAGGGGCTGGCTCGCTCCCTTGGGCTCCGGGCGCTCGGCTAGACGGTGAAGCTCTCGCCGCAGCCGCACGCGCTCTTCACGTTCGGGTTCTGGAGCTTGAAGCCCGAGCCCATCAGGCCCTCCTCGAACACCAGCTCCGTGCCCATCAGGTACAGGAAGCTCTTGGGGTCCACGAAGACGCGGACGCCGTCGCGCTCGAAGATCTTGTCGCGCTCGCGAGGCTTCTCCGTCCACTCCATGGCGTACTGCAGGCCCGAGCAGCCGCCGCCCTTCACGGCCAGCCGCAGGCCCGCCTCGGGCGTCTGCCGCTGCTCCAGCAGGAAGCGCAGCCGCTTCACGGCGCTGTCGCTCAGGATGATGCCCTTGCCGGCCGGCTTGCCGGTAGGCGCGGGGGCAGACGCCGAGGAGGGCTGCTGGGGCTGTGGGGTCGTCTGCTCACTCATCACGGCACGTCTCCTGGCCTGCTGGGCAGGCCTTTACTCAAGCGGACTGCTTGCTCTGCCGCGCCTGGCGCTTCTTCTTGAAGTCCTCGATGGCGGCCTTGATGGCGTCCTCGGCCAGCACCGAGCAGTGGATCTTCACCGGGGGCAGCGACAGCTCGCGCGCCACGTCCTTGTTGGAGATGGTCATCGCCTGGTCCACCGTCTTGCCCTTCACCCACTCGGTGACGAGCGAGCTGGAGGCGATGGCCGAGCCGCACCCGAACGTCTTGAACTTGGCGTCTTCAATGACGCCCTCGTCGGTGATCTTCAGCTGCAGGCGCATCACGTCGCCGCAGGCGGGCGCGCCCACCAGGCCGGTGCCCACGTTGGGGTCTTCCTTGTCCATCGTCCCCACGTTGCGGGGGTTCTCGTAGTGCTCGATGACCTTGTCGCTGTAAGCCATGGGACTCCTTCCAAATCTTTTAACGGACCCGGTGTGTCGGCAACGGGCTGCTGGCTAGTGTGCCGTCCACTCGATGCTCTTCAGGTCGATGCCTTCCTTGGCCATCTCGTACAGGGGGCTCATGTCCCGGAGCTTGCGGACCTTGTCCACCACCAGCCGGGCCACATAGTCCACCTCTTCCTCGGTGTTGAAGCGTCCGATGCCGAAGCGGATGGAGCTGTGCGCCATGTCCTCCTCCACGCCGCACGCTCGCAAGACGTACGAGGGCTCGAGCGAGGCGGAGGTGCACGCCGAGCCCGAGGACACCGCCACGTCCTTGATGGACATCATCAGCGCCTCGCCCTCCACGTAGGCGAAGGACACGTTGAGGTTGCCCGGCAGGCGGTGCTCCAGGGAGCCGTTCACCGTCACCATGTCGAGCTGGCTGAGGATGCCGGTGCGCAGCTTCTCGCGCAGGCGGAAGATGCGAGCGGACTCCTCGGCCATCTCCTCCCGGGCCAGCTCCGCCGCCTTCCCGAAGCCCACGATGGAGGCCACGTTCAGGGTGCCCGAGCGCATGCCGCGCTCGTGTCCGCCGCCGTCGATGATGGGGGCGATGCGCACGCGCGGCTTGCGGCGCACGTAGAGGGCGCCCACGCCCTTGGGGCCATACATCTTGTGAGCGGAGATGGAGACCAGGTCCACCTTCAGCTCTTCCACATTGAAGGGCAGCTTGCCGATGCCCTGCACCGCGTCGCAGTGGAAGAGCACGCCGCGCTCGCGGCACAGCTTGGCGATCTCGGCGATGGGCTGCACGGTGCCGATCTCGTTGTTGGCGAACATGATGGAGACCAGCACCGTCTTGTCGGTGATGGCCGCCGCCAGCTTCTCCAGGCTCACCTGGCCGTCCTTCTCCACGTCCAGGTAGGTGACACGCGCGCCGCCGGTGGGGAGCTGCGCCCACTTCTGATAGGTCTCGTCCTCTTCGATGCGGTGCCTGGCCGCGAGCTCCGAGAGGTTGTCCTGGGTGACGTCCGTCTCGGCGAACTGCGAGAGCCGGAGCATCTTCAGCTCGTCCAGGCGCTCCTGGCGGATGCGCTCCAGGCGCTTGCAGGTGTCCAGCACGGCCTTGTGCTCGGTTTTCAGGGTGATGATGTGGTCACCCTTGGCCTTGTAGAACTCGATGACGCCCTTGATGGCGAGGTTGTCGGACTCGGTGGCGCCGGAGGTGAAGACGATCTCCTTGTCCGAGGCGCCGATCAGCTCCGCCACCTGCTTGCGGGCCAGCTCCACCGCGGCCTCGGCCTTCCAGCCGAAGGCATGGTTGCGCGAGGCGGCATTGCCGAAGTCCTCGCGCAGGTAGGGCAGCATGGCGTCCAGCACCCGCGGATCCAGCGGGGTGGTGGCGTGGTTGTCCATGTAGATGGGCAGCTTCATCTCTCGAAAACCTTCCCGCTGGCCTACATTGACCCACCAATGTGGACCAGGACGGTCTAATATTAAAGCGAGCACCTCGCGGTCAAGGGAACATCCGAGCGACGCACGCTCCATCCCAGGGTGTAGGCGCGGGGGGTTGGCTGTAGGGCGCAGGGCTTAGACGCCGGGGCTGAGGGCTCACCAGTGAGCCCTGGGGGCCCCCTCGCGCCACCTTGGTTCAATTCCATGGAACCGCTCCGGCTTGGCGCACCTCCGCCTGCGCCCTTTCGAGGCAACTGCTCCGGAATGGGGCACCCGCATCCGGTAAGTACCTGGAAGCACGTAAAGCGGGACTTGGCCGCTTCTCTGCACTGCTGTCCTCGCGGAGGGCGAACCCATGAGCGCCAGCGAGAAGCAGAACCGGATGAATGGCAGCAACAACGCAGGCAACAGCACCGAGACTCGGATGCAGTTGGTGAAGGAGCCCAACGGCCCGAACGGCACCCGCTACGAGACCGGCTGGCGGGCGGGCAAGCCCGAGGAGGACCCCGAGAAGATGAAGAAGTGGGGCCTCATCACCGCCCGGCCCAGCGAGTTCCTCATCCACATGCGCCGCGGCCGCGTCCGTGAAGTCTCCGGCCAGGGCGCCAGCTGCTTCAAGTTCCCCGGCGACGCGGTGGCCATCGTCCCCACCAGCGTGCAGCGGCTCCAGTTCACCGCGGACCAGGTGACGAGCGAGAAGGTCGGCGTGTCGGTGACGGGCCTCGCCGTGTACCGGATCGTCGATCCGCTCGTGGCGTTCCGGATGCTCAACTTCTCCTTCCCGGAGCGCGCCTCCGAGAAGCTGCAGGATCTGCTGCGAGAGATGTTCGTCGGCGCCGCCCGGCGCCTGGTGGCCAACCTCTCCGTCGAGGAGTGCCTCACCAAGCGCAAGGAGGGCATCGCCACCGAGCTCATGCGCGAGATTGCCCCCGTGGTGTCCGGCCACGGCCGGCTCGATGACAGCACGGACGCCGGGTGGGGCGTCGTCATCGACACCATCGAGATCCAGGACGTGCGGGTGCTCAGCGCCACCGTCTTCGAGAACATGCAGGCGCGCTTCCGCCGCGAGCAGGAGCGCCAGGCGCGTGAGGCGGAGCTGGCCAAGGAGCGCTTCCTCCGCCGCGAGGAGGCCGAGGCCGAGCGCGTCATCGCCCTGACGAAGCTCGCCGCGGACGAGGAGGTCCGTCAGAAGCGCACCGTCACCGAGGAGCAGGCCCGGCTGGAGGAGCTGTCCTCCGAGGCGCGCGTCACCGAGGCGCGGCTGGCCCAGGAGCGCGCCATCAAGCAGGGCCAGTCCGCCACCGAGCGCGAGGTGACGCTGGCCAAGCTCAACGCGGACATCGAGGTCCGCCAGCGCAAGCAGCAGGCCGAGGAGGCCGCCAAGCTGGAGCAGCTCGCCACCGAGTCGCGCGTGGCCGAGGCGAAGCTGATGCAGGATCGCGCGCTCAAGCAGGGCATTGCCGCCAGCGAGCGCGAGGTGGCGCTCACCAAGCTGAACGCCGAGCTGGAGCTGCGCCAGCGCAAGCAGGAGGCCGAGGAGGCCGCCAAGCTGGAGCAGCTGGCCAGCGAGGCGCGCATGGCCGAGGCGAAGCTGGCCCACGAGCGTGCCATGGCCGAGGCCGAGCTCACCCACGAGCGTACCCTGGCCGCCGCCCGCGCCGAGGCCGAGCTGGAGCGCATCCGCCAGGAGCAGCAGGCGGAGATGGAGAAGATCCGCCACGAGCAGGAGGCCGCTGGGGCCCGGCACGAGGGGCAGCTCGCCGCGACGATGCAGGAGGTGGAGCGCCTCAAGGCCCAGGTGCAGGTGGCTCAGGCCCGCCGCGCCATCGCCGAGGCGGAGCTGGCCATCGCCGAGTTCGAGACGAAGAAGCTCACCGTGGCTCAGGAGCTGGAGCTCTCCCGCGCCAAGACGATGCGCGACATCGAGAACACGCTGAGCCCGGAGGTCATCCAGATGACGCTGGCGCAGCAGCTCCCCCAGGTGGCGGCCGCCTTCCAGCAGAAGATGGGCGAGGTCCATGTCACAGCGGTGGATGGCGCCAATCCGTTTGGTTACATCGCCGCCGCCGTGGAAGGGGTCATGGGGCTCGCGCGTTCTGCGGGCCTGAAGGTTCCCAGCCCCACCCAGCCGCCGCAGTAACCGGCCCCCCGGTTCGGCGTATATAAGGAGGGCGAGGGAGCACAGGAGGTCGTCAGTCGTGAAGAAGGTTGGGATTCTCGCCGCGGTGTGCGGCATCGCCGTGGTCGTCATCCCCTGGCTCATGCCCACCGGCCCCAGCGCCGGGCTGGATGCCACGAAGTTCCTGGCCTCGGGCAGCTTGTTCCTGGGGGCCGCCGTCGTGTTCGCCGGCGGCCTCCTCACGTCCCTGACGCCCTGCGTCTACCCGCTCATCCCCATCACCGTGTCCGTCTTCGGCGCTCGGAAGGCGGAGGGGCGGGGGAAGGCGCTGGTGCTCACTTCCTCGTACATCGTTGGCATGGGAGTGGTCTTCAGCGCGCTCGGAGTGCTGGCGGCCAAGACGGGACAGGCCTTCGGCACCATGCTCGGCAACCCCGCGGTGGTGACGGGGCTGGCGGTGTTCCTCCTGGTGCTCGCCACCTCCATGTTCGGGGCCTTCGAGCTGGCCCTGCCTTATGGCCTGCAGCAGCGGTTGAACTCCGTGGGGGGCGCGGGCGTGGCCGGCGCGTTCCTCATGGGCAGCGTGTCCGGGTTCCTCGCGGCGCCGTGCACCGGGCCGGTCCTCACCGGCCTGCTGGCCTTCGTGGCGAAGACGGCGAACACGGGGCTCGGCGCGGGGCTGCTCTTCATCTACGCGCTGGGCATTGGCGTGCCCTTCTTCCTCATTGGCGTGTTCACCGTGCGGCTGCCTCGCGGCGGCGAGTGGATGGAGTGGGTGAAGAGCGTGCTGGGCATCATCCTGGTGGCGCTTGCCTTCTCGTACCTACGCGATGCGTTCCCCTGGGCCCGAGACACCGTGAAGGGTGTGGCTGCTCAGGTGGGCCGGGTGCCGGGTGCCTTCATCACCGGCGCCTTCGCGGCCGTGGGGGTGCTCATTGGCGCCGTGCACCTGTCGTTCAAGTCCTCGGCTCGGGAGTTCGCCGTGAAGTCCGCGGCCGTGGCGCTCGTGGTGTTCGCCATCATCATCCGCGTGGGCGCCATGGACACCGCGCCCACCGGGGCGCTCTGGGTGAAGCTCGGCTGGGCACAGCCTCCCCAGGCCCCGGTCTTCCAGTGGCATCAGGTGATGCCCGCCAAGGAGGCCTCCTTCTCCCCCAACGAGTTCGAGAAGGTGCTCGCCACGGCTCGCACCCAGGGCAAGCCCGTGCTGATCGACTTCTTCGCGGACTGGTGCGCGGCCTGTAAGGAGCTGGATCGCGAGACGTACCCGTCGCCCGAGGTCATCTCCGAGGCCGGGCGCTTCCTCAGCATCAAGATCGACGCGACGAACAGCGAGGATGCGCTGGATTCGCTGATGGATCGCTTCGGCGTGAAGGGCCTGCCCACCGTGGCCTTCGTCTCCTCCCAGGGGGAGCTCCTGAAGAACCCCCGCGTCACCGGGTTTCTCGAGCCGGAGCAGTTCACCGCCGAGCTCAAGAAGGTCCAGTGACGCTCCCGGCCTGACGCGCCTTCACGTGTCCGGGCCGCTGCCTTGTCCGCCCTGCTCATCGAGCTCGGCCAGCAGCTTCTTGCGCGCCAGGTGCAGCCGGGACCAGACGGTGCCCAGCGGAATGCCGAGCGCCTCGGCCACCTCCGCGTGCGAGAGCCCCTCCAGCGCGAAGAGCGAGAGCACGGCCCGGTGCTCGGGGGAGAGCCGCTCCATGGCTCGTGCCAGCCGCGCGGACTCCTGCCGCGCCGAGGCCAGCCGATCCGGACCCACTCCCGCGTCGGGCACCTCCATGGCGGGTGACTGTGCATCCAGGGACGAGGTGTCCCGGGGGCGCCGCGCCCGCACCGCCAGCGCCGTGCGCAGGGCAATCCGGTACACCCACGTGGAGAGCTGGGACTCGCCTCGAAACCCCGGCAGGGCCCGGTGCAGCGCGAGGAAGACCTCCTGGAGCGCGTCCTCCGCCTCGGTGCGGTCCTTCGTCAGGTGGGCACAGAGCCCGAGCAGCGGCGCGTGGAAGACCTGGAACAGCTCCTGGAATGCCGTCTGACGGGTGCTCGCGGACGGCCCTCGGATGGCGGCGAGCAGCGCCGCCTCCCGCTCGGGGGCCAGCACCGGTGCACTGCTCATGACTGGCTGGCTCCCAGCTCACGCCGGAGCGTGGGCAGCACCTGGAAGGACAGGTACAGCGCGCGCCCGATGCACAGCACGCACACGCCCACCGCGAACCAGGTCATGCTCTCCTTGTCCAGGCTCTTGGGCCAGGGCACTCGCGAGCTGGTGAGCGTCAGCTCCGTGATCCCGAGCACCGGCAGCACCCGGCGCATGCGCGAGGCCCGGGCGATTCTGCGCTCCAGCAGCTGACGGTACAGCGCGAGCATGTCCCCCCGCGAGCTGCCCACCAGCGCCGCGTCCCGCGCCGCCCTCCGGTTGTCGAGCACCCTCAGGGTCAGCAGCCCCCCACCAATCACACCGAACACCCCGGCCGCCAACAGGAAGCTCCCGGACAGGAAGCCCACCACCGGCACCATCGCCGCGATGAAGGCCGCGCGCCCCCACAACCACGTGCGCTCCCCGCGGATCAGCCGCTGGAGCTGCTCCCACGTCCGCTCCGGGGGCACCGCTCCCGCGAGCGCGGACGAGCTGGCTGCCATGGCCCGCTGCGTCTCCTCGGCCCGGCGCAGGAACCGCTGGCAGCGCTCGCACGTCGCCAGGTGTGCCTCCAGCGCCGGCCCCTGCTCGGAGGGCAGAGCCCCGTGAAGTCTCATCTCGATCGCCAGCTCGAACGCGTCGCAGCCTTCCATGTCCGGTGTCTCCTTTTCCGGATTGGTGGGCCCCGCGAAAAAAACCTTCACGGGCACGTGTCGAAAAAGTGCGGGCTCACTCCCAGGGCTCTCCGAGCCGCCCCCGGCTGGCCAGGACCCGATCGATCATCAGCTCGTGCAGCGCGTAGAGCCTCCGGGCCAGCTCCTCCCCCTCGAGCAGCGCCACGGCGCCCGCCATGGCCTCCAGCGTGGACATGCCCTCGGGGTTGGGCGGGCGGCGCAGCCTTCGGGTATGGGGCGGCGGAGGCGGCAGCGCCAGCCCCGGCAGCCTCCGCAGCGCCGGCACGCGCTGGAGCATCCGGCGGGCCTGCCCCCAGCTCCCATCCAGCACCACCAGCCGCCGCACCGGCGGGGCCTTGGGCCCGGGCGTCTGCCCATCCGGGAAGAGCAGCCACGTGTCCGGCGCCTCCAACACCGAGTCGTCGAACCGCTCGCCCGGCGCCCCATACGTCAGCACCTGGCACCGGCTCAGGGCGAGCGCCGCCATCCGCGCCGTGTTGGTGGACTTCTCCTTCTCCTTGTTGTGGCGGATGACGAGGAACTCGGTGCACGTCTCCAGCCGCGGCACCTCGGCGCACAGGCACAGCCGCGTGGGCAGGTAGCACCGCGGGCAGCGGCCCGCGAGATCCACCGGCGTGCGAGACCTCATGTGCTGATCTTGTTCGTGCGCCGGTACTGCTCCATGAACTCGCGGGCCTCGCGCAGCTTCTGCTCGACGAAGCGATCCTCCGCGTCCGGCTCGTAGTCGTCCGGCATGTCCACCTGGAACAGCGCTGAGAGGCTCGTGGGAGAGACTTCGAGCCACTCGGCCGTGCGGCCCAGCGCCACCTGGCGGCGGCCCGCGAACGTCTCCGGCCCATCCTCCGGGCCGCACCGGCAGATGCGCGCCGAGTCTCCCGTCACGTCCACGTACAGCCCGAGCACCTCCCCATCCAGCTCCGCCGCCAGCGTGCAGGTGATCTCGCTGACGTAGGCGGCCAGGGCGTGGGCCGCGGAGCGCTCGGTGAGCGAGCGCACCATGAACACCTTCCACCCGGCCTCGCTGAGCGTGCCCGCCTCATCAATGGGCGCCAGCTCCGCCGCGGGAGCCTGGATGCGAGCCAACAGACGCCGGACTGGCCCCTCGATGCGCTCCAGTCGCGCATGGGAGGCGGGGCAGAAGAACAGGACTCGGTAGTCGCGGCTGTCGGCGGGGGGGTCCATACGGCACGGCTAGAAGAGAGGGGCTCCTAGAACAACGGTTTTAATAGTATCAAGCAGGGTTGCGCGCTATTCAAGAAGTACCAGAAATTGATGGTAAAGGCGAATCCGAGTTCCGAGGCTCTGTTGCCACCCAGAGACCCATGGCGAGCACGAGGGCGCCTCCCAGCAGGCCCATGGCGCCGAGCGCCTCGTGGAGGAAGACCCAACCCACCAGGGTGGCCGTGAGCGGCTCCATATAGGTGAGCGCGCCGGTGGACGCAGCGGGAATCCGCCGCAGGCCGGCGTTGAAGAGGATGTTGCCCGTGAGCGAGCACAGCACCGCGCCCGCGACGACCCAGAGCGCCGAGGGCTGGACTGGCGGCAGGGCGCTGGGGCCGAACAGGAGCAGCAGCGTGACGACCGCGACGGCCGAGTGCACGGAGGTGACGCCCAGGGGGCTCCAGGCCCGCGCCGCCTCCTTCGCGCAGAAGACGGAGACGGTATAGAGGACGGCGCTCGCGCTGCCGAGCAACGCCGTCCACCCGGAGAAGTCCGCTCCCGGCTTCCACACGAGCAGGGCCAGCCCCAGCGAGGTGAACGGGGCGCCCACGAGGGCCCGCGTCGAGCGCCGCTCGCTGGCCACCCACGGCGCCACGAGCGCCACCATCAGCGGGGCCAGGTAGTGGGTGAGCACGGCGACCGCCACGGGCCCGCGGTTCACGGCGGCGAAGTACAGCGCCACGTTGATGCCATCGGCCGCGCCCATGATGACGAGCGCCGCGGTGGCGCGCCGATCCTTGAGCGCCTCGCGGCGCAGCAGGAAGGGGGTGGGCAGGGCCATGGTGAGCATGGCGAGCAGGGCGTTCTGGACGCCGGTGAGCCCGGCGGGACGCAGGAAGAGGGGCCAGAAGCCCCAGAGGGTCGCCCCGACCGCGACCATGAAGAAGTACTGCACAGGAGCTCCTGAATCAGCGGGCACGCTGCCCGAGAGGGCCCGCAGCCTAGACCACGGCGCGCGGATGTGAACGCCGACTCTGGGCCCATGGCCCACCGCGAGGAAGTCGGCGGCAGGGCGGGCAGGCGTCAAGGGCGGCGTCAGCCACCGTCAACGGCGGTGACAGCGGGGCGGCCAACCCCGCGAGAAGACGGCCCACAGGGGGTGGCACGGCGGGTGCTCAAGGGGTGGGGCAGAGGAGGAACACCCATGAGCCTGACGAGTGACTTGCGCACCGCCCTCCACGAGGTGGGGGTGGCGCTGCGCCGACCCGAGGAGTTCACCCTGCGCTGGAGGGATCGCCGAGTGAGCCCCGGCCCGCGCCCGCTCATCTTCCCCGTGCTGCTGGCGAACGCGGTGCTGGGCATCGCCGCCTACGGGCTGGTGATGCGGCTGCACGAGGGCTGGGGCGGCATGCTGGGCGGGCTGGTGAAGGCCCCGGTGGCGGCGGGGCTGGCGTGGACGCTGGCGCTGCCGGCGCTCTACATCCTCAACTCGGCGTTGGGCTCGAAGCTGGATGCGTCCACCACGCTGCTGGCGGCGCTGACCACCGTGAGCTTCGGCTCGCTGGCGCTGCTGGCGAGCATCCCCATCACCTGGTTCTTCGGGCTGGCGCTCCCCTACGGCTTCGTGCGCGTGGCGGTGAACCTCACCGTGTTCGCCGGCGTGGGCGTGTGCATGGTGGATGTGTTCCTGCGGACCATGAAGGCGCTGGAGCCCGGGCACAGCCGCCTCTACGCCACGCTCTGGCTGGCCCTGGTGGGCGTCATCGGCGCGGAGCTGATGATCCTGTTCTCCCTCTTCCACTTCGACGCCTGACCGGAGGCCGCCATGGAGACTGTCTCGACGCTCGATTCCCCGTCGCTTCCCACGCCGGAGCCCGCTTCGGCTCCCATGCCCGGGATGTTCGATCTCATCCTCCGCCGCGAGGATCGCCTCCACCGGCTGATGCGGGACGAGGCGGGCTTGCCGGAGATCATCCAGAAGTTCCTCGCGCTCTCGGTGCTGGGGCTCACCATTCATGGAGTGGTGCTCGGGCTGGCCGCGTCGCTGTTCTCGCCGCGCCACTCGCTGGCCTGGTACCAGGCGGGCCACCCGGTGCTGTGGATGCCGCTGGCGTTGATGGGGGCCTTCCTGGGCGCGCTGTGCATCTGCCTGCCGTCCTTCTACTTCTACACGCAGCTGTCGGGGCTGGACGCCTCGTTCCGGCTGGTGACGGCCCAGGCGCTGCGAGCCCAGGCCACCATGTCCGTGCTGCTGATGGGCGTGATTCCGTTCTACACGGCGTGGCTGCTGGGGACGGTGGTGGGCGTGTTCGACAATCCGGGCGCCGCGCTCTTCGCGGGCCTGGGCCTGCCGTTCGCCGTGGGCCTGCTGGGCATCCGCGCCGTGTACCGAGGCTTTTGTGATCTGGCCGAGCACCTGCCC
>NZ_JBJMQP010000023.1:0-28707 GCF_045802625.1 Hyalangium sp.
ACGCCCGAGTGGTTGCGCATGCCCACGCCGACGATGGAGACCTTGGAGATGTTGCCATCGGTCTCCACATCCTCGGCCTTGATGGCCTTGGCGATCTTCTTCACCGTGTCGTTGGCCTTGACGAGGTCCGCCTTGCCCACGGTGAAGGTCAGGTCCGTGCGCCCGTCCTTGGAGACGTTCTGGACGATGAGGTCCACGACGATGCTCTTCTCATCGAGCGCCCCGAAGATCTTCGCCGCCACGCCGGGCACGTCCGGCACGCCGCGGATGGCGATCTTCGCCTCGTTCTTGTCGTAGGCAATACCGCTGACCATTACGTCTTCCATCGAAGAATCCTCCACACACACCAGCGTGCCCGGGTCGTCCGAGAACGAGCTCTTCACCCAGAGCGGCACCTTGTACTTCATCGCGAACTCGACCGAGCGGATCTGCAGCACCTTGGCGCCCACGCTGGCCAGCTCCAGCATCTCCTCGTAGGAGATCCGGTCGAGCTTGCGCGCGGCGGGGGCCACGTTGGGATCGGTGGTGTAGACACCGTCGACGTCCGTGTAGATCTCGCAGGCATCCGCCTTGAGCGCCGCGGCCAGGGCCACCGCCGTGGTGTCCGAGCCACCGCGGCCCAGCGTGGTGACGTTGCCCTCCTCGTCGATGCCCTGGAAGCCCGCCACCACGACGATGTGCTTCTTCTTCAGCGCGGCGCGGATCTTCTCCGAGTCGATGCTCTTGATGCGCGCCTTGGAGAAGTCGCTGTCCGTGACGATGCGGACCTGGCTCCCCATGAAGCTGATGGCCTTCTTCTTGTGCGCCTGGATGGCCAGCGCCACCAGGCCGATGGAGACCTGCTCGCCGGTAGCGGCCACCACATCCTGCTCGCGCTCGTTGGGCCGATCGGTGATCTGCGACACGAGCTTGAGGAGCCGGTTGGTCTCTCCGGACATCGCCGAGACCACCACCACCACGTCATGTCCTGCCTTCTGAGCCGCGATGCAGCGGCGAGCCACATTCTTGATGCGCTCGACGTCGCCAACCGAGGTGCCGCCATACTTCTGGACGATCAGTGCCAAGGTGCTTGAGCCCCTCTCTGCTTGACGGGCGGACCCTATTGAGCGCATCCCCGGCTGTCAAAGCCGACGTGTTACACCTCGCGTGGCTGTCCGTTCGCCCGGGTTGCGCTACGGTTCGCGCCCTTTCGTTGGAGCCCCCATGTCCCTCCCCCGCCTGCTGATTGATGGAGACACCCTGAAGCTGGAGGAGATCCTCCAGGTGGCCCGCCACGCCGTCACGGTGGAGCTGGCCCCCGAAGCCGCCGCCCGGGTCGGCGCCTCCCGCGCCCTTGTGGACCGAGTGGCCGCGGGGGATGAGCCCTCGTACGGCATCAACACTGGGTTCGGCACCCTGGCCGAGGTCCGCATCGACAAGAAGGATCTGCGGGAGCTGCAGCGCAACCTGATCCTCTCGCACTCTGCGGGGGTGGGCTCGCCGCTGCCGCTGGCGGAGGCCCGGGCGCTGCTGCTCTTGCGGTGCAACGTGCTGGCCAAGGGGTACTCGGGCATCCGGCCGGAGACGCTCCACCTGGCGCTGGAGATGTTGAACCGGGGCGTGGTGCCGGTGGTGCCCGAGCGAGGGAGCGTGGGCGCGTCCGGAGATCTGGCGCCGTTGGCGCACCTGGCGCTGGTGTTCATCGGCGAGGGCGAGGCGTTCTACCAGGGCCAGCGGCTCCCGGCCCGGCAGGCGCTGGAGCGAGCGGGGCTGCAGCCGGTGGTGCTGGAGGCCAAGGAGGGCCTGGCGCTGGTGAACGGCACGCAGGCCATGTGCGCGGTGGGCACGCTGCTCCAGCTGCGCGCGGAGATGCTGGCGGATCTGGCGGACCTGGCGGGATCGATGACGCTGGAGGGGCTGCTCGGCAGCCACAAGCCGTTCATCCCGGAGATCCACGAGGTGCGGGCCCACCCGGGCCAGCAGGCGTGCGCGGCGCACCTGCGGCGGCTGCTGGCGGGGAGCGACTTGGTGGAGACGCACGTGAACTGCAGCAAGGTGCAGGATCCATACAGCCTGCGCTGCATGCCGCAGGTGCACGGCGCGGCGCGCGAGGGGCTCTCGTTCGCGCGGCGGATCCTCGAGGTGGAGGTGAACAGCGCCACGGACAACCCGCTGGTGTTCGTGGAGTCGGGGAAGATCGTCTCGGGAGGCAACTTCCACGGGCAGCCGATCTCGCTGGCGCTGGACGTGGCGGCGATGGCGCTGACGCAGCTGTCGGCGATCAGCGAGCGCCGGGTGGAGCAACTGGTGAACCCGTCGTTGTCGGGGCTGCCGCCGTTCCTGGCGAAGAACTCGGGGTTGAACTCGGGGTTCATGATCGCGCAGGTGACGAGCGCGGCGCTGGTGGCCGAGTCCCGCGTGCTGAGCCATCCGGCCTCGGTGGACTCCATCCCCTCCTCGGCGGGCCGAGAGGACCACGTGTCCATGGGCATGACGGCGGCGCTGAAGGCGCGGCAGGTGGCGGAGTTCACACGCTCGTGCCTGGCGATCGAGATCCTGTGCGCGGCGCAGGCGCTGGACTACCGCCAGCCGGTGAAGGCGGGCCGGGGTCCGCAGGCGGCGTACGAGCTGATCCGCCGCAAGGTGCCGACGATGGAGAAGGATCGCGAGCTCCATCGGGACATCGAGGCGGTGAGCGCGCTGATCGACTCGGGCGAGCTGCTGGAGGCCGTGCGCGCCGCCACCGCGTGAGCCAGTTCAGTCCAGGAAGCGGCGCTCCCTGGAGCGCGCTCTGCACCAATTCTGCACGAACATTCCTCGGGAAGTGCACGAGGGCGCCATTCGCAGGGCACGGCGCCCCGCCATCCTGGGGACATGAACTCCACTCCTCCACCCTCTTCGGAGGCGCCCGGCCCTGCCAGCCCGCCGCCGCCTCCTCGCGCGCCAGGCCCCGCCGCTCGAACGTTCCGGTGGCTGGTGCAGCACCACTTCTTCGGCAGTTTTCTCATCGTCGTCTTCGCCACCACGCTCATCGCCAGCCAGGTGACGACCCGGTCCGACTTCGCCAACTCCGAGCTGGCCCGAGACGTGGAGCAGCGGTGGGGCGCTCCCGTGGTGCAGCCCTCCCCCTCGCTCCGCTACGCGCGCAGCGGCACCGTCTTCACCGGGCTCAAGCCCCTGGCCTTCGACAAGCAACACGTCCAGGTGCAGGCCCAGATGAACTACCGCAAGCGCGGCCTGCGCTACTTCTCCGGCTTCGACTTCACCCTCAACGCCGACTACGCCGTGGAGAACCGCGAGGGCCATGACATCGACGTGGCCTTCATCTTCCCCATCGAGATGGACAAGTCCCAGGTGCTCCTGTCGGACCTCCAGTTCCTCGTCAACGGCACCGAGGCGAGCCTGGATCTGGGCGAGTCCGGCAACCGGTTGGTGTGGACAGGCCGGCTCGCCCGGGGCGCCACCGGCGTCTTCTCCATCCGCTACCGCGCTCGGGGACTGGACTCCTTCATCTACAAGATGGACCCCGCGCTGCCTGCTCGGGACGTGCGGCTGAACGTCTCCGTCGAGGGAGGCAACACCTATGACTATCCGGCCCAGGTGCTCGCGGCCACCACGGTGCAGACAGGAGGAGAGTCGGTCGCGCTGGACTGGGTCTTCCACTCGCTCGAGTCCGGCGTCAGCCTCGGCGTCATTCTCCCCTCGGTGGAGCGGTACGACGAGCTGGTGGCCACCATGGCTCGCCGGACGTGGCTGCCCTTCCTCGCGTTGATGGCCGTGCTGGCCGCCTTCAGCCTCCGTCACCGGCGGCCGCTCGCTCTCCACGAGGCGTACCTGATGGCCGCCACCTATGCCTTCTTCTTCATCCTGCTGGCCTACCTGGCGGCCTTCATGAACTTCTACCTCGCCTACGCGCTGACAGCGCTCGGCCTGGGCGCCGCCGTGGTGGGCTATCTGAAGCGGATCTACCCCGAGCAGCCTCGCTCCCAGCTCGCCGCGCTGTGGGCCGCCACCCTCGTGGCGCCGAGCGTCGCCGTCCTGATCGAGGGCTACACCGGCCTCATCTACACCCTGGAGCTGCTCGCCGCGCTCGTGGGGCTGCTGGCCCTCTCCGGCCGCGAGAGCGTGCGGGCCTTCCTCTCGGACCTGCCTTTCGGAGGCGCGCCACCGCACGCCGCCGCCACCCCGGAATCGAGGTGAACCATGTGGAGCTCCTCTCTCGTCCTTGGACTGCTGCTGACCGCGACCCCGACGCCCTCTGGCTCCGCCACCGTGCCGCTCCAGGAGTTGATCCCCTTGTATGTGGAGCGCCAGGCGCCCCCGCCGCCCACGGAGGCCCTGGTGGTGCAGAGCCAGCTCAAGGGCCACCTCACCCCCGAGGCCCTCCTGGTCGAGGCGCACTTCGAGGTGGAGGTCCTGACCTCGGATCGATGGTCCCGGGTGCAGTTGCTGCAGCTCGGCCCCGGCGTGTACCTGACCGGGCTCCCCACGCTGGAGGGTGCCGCGGTGGGAGCCTTGGAGGGCCAGCTCTGCTTCGTGTCCCAGAAGCCCGGCCGCTATTCCTTCGACGTCCGGCTGACCGTGCGCCCCTCGGAGCCCGGCCCGGAGCACTCTGCGGAGCTTCGTTACGGCCCCCACGCCGTGCCGGTGCCGCTGCGGCTGGAGGCGGACACCAACGCCTTCACCCTGCTCGAGCCTCAGAGCATCGGAACCCCCACCCTGGACGTGTACCCACGCCAGGGCGCCATCCGCGTGCGCTGGAGCAGCGTGGCGGCACCGGCCGTGGCCCGGCAAACGGCGCGCCCTCCCCTGGAGCCGAGCATCCCCGAGGCCCAGGCCTCCTGGGTCTCCACGCTGGAAGGAAAGGCCACGGTGCACCTGCGCTACGCGCTGAAGCTGGATCGTGAGCAGGAGTTGGAGCTGGAGCTCCCCCAGGATCTCCACCTCAAGCAGGTCCTCCTCAATGCCCTGCCCCTGGTGGCCACCGAGAAGGACGGACACGTCCGCGTCAAGGTGGCCCCGGCCCGGCTGGGAGAGACCGAGGGGACGCTGGAGGTGATGCTCGCGCAAGAGCTGGGCAGCCTCCATCTCTCGGGGCAGCTCCGGCTGACGCTGCCGCGAGTGGCCTGGCCCGTGGCCTCGCTCTCCGTCCAGGCGCACCTGCCCGCCGTCTTCAACTACCAACGCGAGGGCGGCAGCATGGAGCAGTACGAGTCCTCCGAGCAGGAAGCGCCCGCCTCTCAGGCCCTGCCCGGCAAGGTGCTCCACTTCCGCCAGTTCCTCATGGCGGCCTCGGCTCCCACGCTGGAGCTCGGCTACTCGGTGGACATCTCCCAGAGCTACTTCCGCTGAACGGGCAAGACCGGAGAGGTCTCCGCCACCACGGCGAAGGCCGCTCCCGTCCCCTCCGCGGGGAGCAGTTCCAGGCTCGCGGAGAAGGCGCGCAGCATGGACTGGGCAATGGTCAGCCCCATGCCCGTTCCTCCTCGATCTCGCGCCGTGGTGAAGAAGGCATCGAAGATGCGCTGACGATTGAACTCGGAGATGCCCCGGCCGTTGTCTCTCACCGAGAGCTGAACCCGCCTGCCGCCCTCGAGCGCTTCCACGGCCAGCCGCACGCGCACGTCCTCGCCTCCATGCTGCTGGGCATTGGTGAGCAGCTGCCAGAGCACCGCCTCCAGCACCTCCGCCGGGAGGGCCACCCGAAGCGCTCCCGGCGTCCCCTCCACCTCCACGGCCAGGTGCTCGGCCCGGGCGCGCTCCACGAGCGAAGCCAGCAGCGGTGCGAGCTCGGCCTGAGCAGGAGTGGACTCCAGGGTATCGGCGGCGCCCAGCTCGAGCAGGCGCTGCACCAACCGGGTCAACCGCCGTGCATCCGCGTCGATGTTGGCGAGGAAGCGCTCGCGCTGCTCGGCGGACATGCGCTCGGAGCTCTCGCGCAGCAGCTCCACCGCTCCCTGGATGGAGGCCAGCGGCGTCTTGAACTCGTGCGAGACGTTGGCGGCGAAGGAGCGGATGTACTGGTTGCGATGCCGCAGCGCCGTGGCCATGCCCGCCAGGGCCTCGGAGAGCTCGGCCAGCTCCTCCACCACGGGACGCGCGATGGGCTGGAACCCCGAGGGAGCGCTCGCGGCGATGGCTCGGGTCTGCAGCACCAGGCCACGCACCGGGCGGACCACCAGCGCGGCCGCCACCAGCGACATCAGCGCCACCGCTCCCAGCACCACCAGGCCGGTCGCGAAGAGGTTCCACCGGTCCGCATAGACTGCCTTGGCGAACGTCGGTGGCGTTCGAGAGAGCACCACGACACCCCAGACACGCTCACCCTCGAGGACAGGCAGGGCCACGGTCACTCGCACATCGGCCGCGCGGCTCAAGGAGTCGAGCGGCGCATCCTCCGGGTCGGGCTTGCGCTGTCTCAGCAAGCTGAAGGGCTCGCCCCGCAGCGCCCGCTGCACCTCCTCCCGCGCGGCGAAGGTGGCGCCCACTCCCGTGGAGCTGCTGGCTACGACCACGCCCTGAAGGTCCACCACGCGAATGCCCGCCAGGGTGGTCCTCGCCGCCTCGGCCAGCAACGGAGAGAGGGCCTCGCCCGCCGCGCGGGCATGGGGCTCCGCCGGAATGGAGGCGAGCGGCGGGTCCTCCGCGGAGGGATGCCGCGTGTTGGAAGCCCGGAGCATCGGGAGGATGGGCCGAAGGGCGCTGCCGTCAGTCACTGGGAAGGGCCAGGGTGAGCTTCGGGCCACGCCATAGCCCTCGCCGGGCCGCTGCTCGTGCAGCAGGGTGCGGTACAGCTCGGCCACGACCGCGCCTTGGGCGATCAGCTCGCCCTCCGTGTCGCGAATGAGCTGGTCGTCATACACGCGGACCAGGATCAAGCCGAGCAAGGCGAGGACGAAGGCCCCCAGCCCCACCGCGGCGAAGACCATCCACAGGCGCGGGCGCAGGCGCCCACGATCACGGGAGCGCGAGCCGATAGCCAAGGCCATGCACCGTCTCGACGACGTCTCCGCCCACAGCGACGAACTTCTGCCGGATGCGGCGCACGTGACTGTCGATCGTCCGATCACTCACCACCGCATCCTCGTAGACGCGAGTCATCAGCTCATCCCGGGTGAAGACCTTGCCGGGCGCACGCAGGAGCGCGGCCAGCAGGTGGAACTCGGTCACCGTGAGCACCACGGCGTGTCCGTCCCACTGAACGCGCCAGTGCTCGAAGTCCATCCGCAGCGGGCCGCGCTCCAGGACTGGCGAGGGCGTGGCGGCAGCCGCGGGCGAAGCCCCAGCGGGCCGGGCCCGGCGCAGCACGGCCTTGATGCGCGCCACCAGCTCGCGCGGGCTGAAGGGCTTGGAGATGTAGTCGTCGCCGCCCAGCTCCAGGCCCAGGATGCGGTCTACCTCATCATCCCGAGAGGAGAGGAAGACGATGGGCACCTCGTGCGCCCGGCGCACCTGGCGGCACATCTCCAGCCCGTCCAGCTCGGGCATCATGAGATCCAGGACGATGAGCGCCGGCAAGGCGCGCTGCACCCGAGCCAACCCCTCGCGCCCGTTCTCCGCCTGCTCGACGCGAAACCCCGCCTGCTCGAGTGCGAAGCTCACCACCTCGCGCAGGTGTGGATCATCGTCGACCACCAGGATGGAAGGGCGTTCGCTCACGGCCGGATGCTACGCCGCCGGCTATGGCTTGACGACCCTGACCGGGCCGAACTGCTCCAGCTCCGCCTTCACCTTCTCATCGCCCACGACCACGATCGTCTGGCTGCCCGAGGAGAAGAGCTTCTTGCCCGCCTCGCGCACCTGCTCGGCCGTGACGGCGTTCACCTTCGGCACGAACTCGCCCACCGCCTCGGGCGGCATCCCCACCACCCAGTAGGTGCCCAGGAGGAAGGCGAATGCGTCCTGGGACTGGCTGCGCAGCAGGTAGGTGCCGGACTGGAAACGCTGGGCCGTCTTCAGCTCCTCGGCGCCCACGTCCGTCACGCCCAGGCGATCCAGCTCGTAGATGATCTCCAGCAGCGCGGCGGCCGTCACCTCGTTGCGCACCTGGGCGCGGACTCGGAAGAGCCCGCCCCGCTGGACGACCATGAGCGCCGAGCCCGGCGAATACGAGTAGCCCTTGTCCTCGCGGACGTTCGCCATCAGCCGGCTGGCGAAGCCTCCTCCGTAGACGCTGTTGGCGACCAGCGCGGGGAAGAACCCCGGCTCGGCCCGATGCGGCCCGATGCGGCCCACCAGGATGTTCGACTGGACGGAGCCAGGACGCGGCACGAAGAGGATCTCCCGGCCCTTGGCGCTGACGACTGGCGGCGTCTCGGCCAGCGCGGGCCCCGTTGCCTTCCACCCGCCAAACGCCTTCGCCACGGCCTTCGAGGCAGCGTCAGGATCGAACGCCCCCGTGATCACGAGCAGCGAGCTGGCGGGCCGGAAGCGGCGCACGAACTCCTTCTTCAGCACGTCGGGGGTGGCGGAGGAGATGACCGCTGGCTCCGGGGCGATGGCGTGGTACGGGTGCTTGCCATACACCGCCGACGCGAAGACCTTGTCCGCGAGGAAGTTGGGCGTCGAGGCCTTTACCTGGAGCTGCTGCAGGGCGTTGGCCTTCGCCAGCTCCACCTCCTGGGCCGGGAACGAGGCGTTCCGGGCGACATCGGCCAGCACCGTGAGCACCGTGTCCACGCCGGTGGCCAGACCATCGGCCTGGAGGTAGATCGCGTCGTCATCCGCATGGACCTCCAGCGAGCCACCGACGGACTGCACCTCCTCGGCAATCTGCCGGCTCGTCCGGCTGGCGGTCCCCTCCTTCAGGGTGTCGGCGAGGAGCTGGGCAAGGCCCTCCTTCCCCTTCGGATCGGCGGCGGTCCCGCCTCGCACGGCGAGCAGCACGGACACCTTCGGGAAGCCCTCGCGCGGCACGAGCCAGAGGGTCAGCCCCTCGGGCGTCGTGGACTTGAGGATCTTCGGGACAGGCAGGGGCTTGTCCTCTGCAAACGGCGGCAGCTCCTTGGGGAGCGGATGGGACTCGCCCGCGAGCACGTGGCTGGCGGCGAGCGAGAGGAGCACGGCGAACGTCCGGATCAGGTTCGTCTTCATGGGCGCGCTCCTCACTTCGTGTTCTGGGCCTGCGGCGTGGCGGGCTTGCCCGGCCGGCGATCAATGACCGTGCGGTTGGCGGGGGTCAGGTACGTCGTGGCCACGCGCTGGAGATCCTCGGAGGTGACCGCGCGGATCTGCGCCGGCAGCTCATTCAACTTGGCGGCATCGCCCAGGAAGGACTGGTTGAGCGCCAGCTCGTTGGCGCGGCCGAGCGGATCCTCCAGCTCCGCGTAGAAGTCCGCCTCCAGCTTCGTCTTCACACGGGCCAGCTCCTCGGCCGGGACTCCCTCCTTGGCGATCTGGGCGATGATCTCTCCCACCGAGGCAGCCACGGCCTTGGCATCCGTCGCCGGCTTGTAGAGGCCGAAGAAGGTCATCAGCGTGGGGCCCTCGATCTCCCACGGGTTGCCCAGCGGCCAGTTGAGCCCACCCTGGATCTGGGAGAGCGCTCCCTTCCCCTTCACCAGCCCCTGATAGAAGCGCGAGGCATCCCCTCCGGCGAGCACCTCGCCCAGCACCGCGGCCGGGACGTAGTCGCGATCGGCCCGGCCCGGGAGCTTGAAGCCGATCGCGATCCCCGGCACCTGCGCCAGCGGATCGCTCTGCGTCAGCCAGCGCTCGGCGGTGTTCGGGCTCTCCGAGACTTCCGAGCGCTTCGGCTGCGGGCGCGAGGGCAGCGCACCGAAGTATTTCTCCACCTTGGCGAAGATCTCCTGCGGCTCCACATCGCCGGAGATGCCGAGGACCGCGTTGTTGACGGCGTAGTACGTCTCGAAGAAGGACTTCACATCCGAAACGGAGGCGGCATCCAGGTCCGTGAAGGAGCCGTAGCCATCATGGGCATTCTCCCACTTGTCGAACGCCTTGCCCGCCACGTCGGTCCAGAAGAACAGGCCATAGGGGCGGTTGAGGACGTTGACGCGGATCTCCTCCTTGACGACCTCCTGCTGGTTCTTGAGGTTCTTCTCGGAGAAGTCGAGCCCCTTCATCCGGTCCGCCTCGAGCCAGAGGATGGCGTCGAGCGCCGAGACCGGAGCCGTGGCGATGTAGTTCGTGTAGTCGTAGCGGGTCGAGCCGTTCAGCATGCCTCCGCCGCCTTGAATGACACGCCCCAGCGTGCCCTTGGGAGAGTTCGGCGTCCCCTCGAACATCATGTGCTCGAAGAGGTGGGCAAAGCCGGTCCGGCCCTTGGGCTCCAGGCGGAAGCCAATCCGGTACACCGTGCTGATCCCAAACGTCGGCGCCGAGTGATCCGGCGACACGACGACGGTCAGCCCGTTGGGCAGCTTCTTGACGAAGACGGGCAGCTTCCAGTTCACCGCCGTGGGGGGCTCGGCAGCGGCGGGCAGGGCCAGCGCGACGGCGAGCGCCAGCGCGGGGATGGAGACTCTCTTCATGCGTGTTCCTCTGGGAGATGAGGCGCGCACCATAAGCGCCCCCGCCAAAGAGGACCAAGCGACGGACGGTTACGCCACCGCGCGCCCCAGCGAGTTCGTCACCACTGTCTGCGTCCCGGTGAGCGCCAGGGGGTTGTGGCGCACGGGGGTCTTCTCCAGCCCGGCGCCGCTCTGCGCCCACCACTGCGCGGCATCCTCTTCGGTCCACCGGCCCGCGTCCGCGCACAGCTCCAGGGCGATCCGCAGCTCACGGGCGTTGGTGAAGCGGGACTCGGGGCGCTTCTCCAGGCACCGGAGGATGGTGCCACACAGGTCATCCGGCAGCTCACGGCCCAGCCGCAGGCTCGGCGGCATGGGCGGCGTGTTCACGTGGTGCGAGCAGATCTCCGCCGCGCTCTCGCCGGTGAAGACATGGCTGCCGGTGAGCAGCGCATAGCCCACCGCGCCCAGCGAGTAGAGATCCGCGCGCCCATCCACCCGCGTCGGCTCGGTGATCGCCTCCGGCGCCAGGTAGTGAGGCGTGCCAGCCACCACGTTCGCTTTGCCGGAGCCCGGCTCCTCGGAGACGCCGAGCTGCTTCACCAGCCCGAAGTCCAGCACCTTCACCATGTCCGGCATGCCCCGGCGGCGGCAGAGGAACAGGTTGGCGGGCTTGATGTCGCGGTGGAGCAGCCCCAGGCCGTGCGCCTCCTCCAGCGCTCCGCACACCTGACGGAGGATGTGGATGACGCGAGCGGGCGGCTGCGGCCCCGCGCCCACCAGCAGGCGCTCCAGATCCACGCCCTCCAGGTACTCCATCACGTAATAGAAGAGGCCCTCGGCGGTGCGGCCGTAGTCGTAGATGGCGATGGTGTTCGGGTGGGTGAGCTGACTGGTGAGCTGCACCTCGCGCTCGAAGCGCTCCAGGCCCTGGCCGTCCGCGTCGGAGCGCAGGAGCTTGATGGCCGTGCGGCGGCGCATCATCGCGTGGCTGGCCAGGTACACATCTCCCATGGCCCCCGCGCCCAGCAGCTCGAGCAGGGTGTACTGGCCCAGCTTGCGCGCGTCTCGCACCTGCTGGCGCAGGCCGTAGACGACCCGGGTGACCAGCGTGGCCATGATGACGGCGATGGCGCTCCACAGCAGCGCATCGAGCGCGGGCAGGAGGAAGCCCTCGGGCGACTGGAGCTGCAGCAGGGCCAGGAAGACCGCATCCGGCAGCACCCCAGCCACCGAGACCCAGAGCGTCCTCCGGACGGAAGTCGGGACAATCACCGCGCGGCAGATCAGCGCCGCGGAGGTGCCCAGCAGCAGCGAGAGGGAGTCATTGTCGAAATAGGCGTCGAACTTCAGCAGGAGGAGCGCGGTCAACAGCCCCCCGGTCTCCAGCCAGCGCAGGCGCCGCGTGGACCTCTTCTCCGCGCGGCACAGCCGCCAGGACGTGAACGCGACCACGACGCTGGCCAGGTGGAAGGCATAGCCCGGCGCGATGATCACGCTCAGCCACGAGACGTGGGCGAACGCGAGCGCCGCGAGGCTGGTGACGACGTAGAAGCCAGCCGCCAGCAGGAAGAGCGTCTTGAAGAGGAACACCAGCCGCTGCTGCAGGAACGCACGCTCCTCTTCCGAGGGGAGCGCCCCGGCAGTGGAGGCCATCGGCTGAGCGAGATCTGGTCCAAGCTGAACCATTCAGAGTGAAGATTCTATCACTGCTGGTGAGCAACAGAGGAGCCTCTACTGGACCCACAGGGCAGCTCTTCTTCTGGGGCCTTCATCGTCCGCCCGCACGGCCCGCGGCTTCGATGAGCAGGTCGGCGTAGCGGTTGCGTGGGTCCTCGGGACGGGTGCCATCGCGGTAGTAGAACGAGAAGGCGTCCCACTCGTCCGGGCGGTTGTCCGTGGCGAACATCCAGGGGGCGATCCCGCCCACGCCCACTCGCCACGCGCAACGCATCCAGCCTCGGTACAGGGCTCGCCGCTCGTCGAGCGAGAACCCGCCCTGGTTGCGCAGGCCGAACTCTCCGAGGAACAGCGGCTTGCCCAGCTCCCTCGCGAGCGCGGCGTGCTCGGAGATCCAGTGGGCCCCGCTCCGGGCCGTGAGATCACTCGGGATACCCCAGGACTCTGGATAGAAGTGCGCGCTCCCGAAGTCGATCGAAGGCGACGCCGTGTTCCCTCGGAAGCTGTTCGACGCATCAAAGAGAGAGGCAGGCGGCCCTCCCCTCCAGAAGGCCGCGTCGTAGCCCTGAAGGGTGGTCTCGAAGCCTTCTTCGCCCGTGCCCACCAGGTGCCCGGGCGCCTGGGCCTTCACCACCGCGGCGAGCTCGTCGACCCAGGCGCGCACCGCCTCCCCTCCCCTGTCCAGCCCGGCGCCACGGGGCTCGTTCAACAGCTCCCAGCCCAGTACGGCCGGATGCGCTCCGTAGCGGATCCCATCGAAGGTGTTGATGCGCGACAGGAGGAAGGTGATGTAGCGCTTGTAGTGCTCGATCACCGTGCGATCGGTGAAGAAGCGGGGATCCCCTTCGACGGGATCCGGCAACCCGGCCCAGGCCACGTACTGGCGCGCGCCGCCATAGGCATCCCAGTAGTTGCCCAGCGGCAGAACGAGCTTCACCCCATGGTGAGCGGCCCGGGTGAGGACCAGATCCAGCGCTCGGAGGCTGGTCTCGTCGTACTCCCCCGGTGCTACCTGGATGGTGGACATCCCTCGCTTGCTCGTAGCGTCGTTGAACGCGAGGGTCCGCACGCCCCAGACTCCGAGCGCCGCGGCCTTGGAGAACACCTCCTCCACGACCGGCGACTCCGGCAGCCCGCTTCGGACATCCCGAGCGGCCTCATCCTGCAGGTAGTACGCGTTGATCAGCACCGACGTGGAGGGCGCATCCCCCAGGAGCACCGGAGGGCTCAGCGGACAGTCCGCGGCCTCCACCTCGAGCTGCTCCAGAGGATCATCGCCGCACGCCGCCAGCAGCGAGAGGATCAGGCACAGAAAGATACGCGGGTCAGGTCCCATCGGCCGAATCGAAGCCGATGATGCGCTCCACGCGCCATAGGCCGGAAGGACTCCCAGGCCTCAGCAGCATCAACCTCGCGCTCTGTCCCACCGCCACCTCGCAGGCGCTCCTCGACGGAAGGGGCACGGTGTCCCCCTCCTTCACAGGCCTGGCGGGCAGTGGCACCACGGTGAGCCCTTGGCCATCCACCGTCTCGACGGCCCCGAACACCCGCAGGTCTCCCAGCTCCGCGATCGTCGCGAGCACCCCAGCGCGCGGCGTCCCCCGCGTCACGCGCACCGCCGGGCTGGCGGCCACTCCAATGTCCGCGACGAACGCGTCACCCGCCTCGCCGAAGACGTGGGCGCCCTTCACGATCACCTGGAGCAGCCCCTTGCTCTCGTTCAGCGGGATGGAGTCGTAGCGTGCCAGCTCCGCCTGCTCCACCCTGCCGCTCGCGAGCGCCTCCAGGGCGGAGACCAGGGCCACGAAGTTCAACCGCAGCAGCGGCCCCTCGGTCTCGGACAGCGGCGCGGGCCACGGCCCTGTCTCAATCAGCACGGGGGGCGTGCCCCAGCGCCCCATGTTGTCGCCGAAGGCGCGGACCTCGAACGCGTCGCTGTACCGCCCAATCTGCCCTGGCGCGAGCGGCTCCACCGCCTCTCGGATGACCGCGCACACCTTCTTCGCCAGCAGGCGCCCGGGGTTGTCACTGCGCGCCTCGTCGAAGGCCGGCGCGAGCAGCGAAATGGAGGCGGGCTTACCCGTCCCCGACACCGCCGTGCGCCAATCCTGGTTGTGGAGGTTGAAGCCGATGGAGGGCTGGATCCGATCCCTCAGCGCCTTGAGCGCCCGGCCCTCGGGCGTCTGGAGCATCAGCGCGTCCCGGTTGATGTCGATCCCCTGCGCGTTGACCCGCTGGAAGCGCTCGGCGCCATCCGGATTGAGCATGGGCACCGCGTGCAGCGTGAGCGCCGAGAGCAGCCCCTCCACTCGAGGCTCCTGCCGGTAGCGCCGCAGGTACTCGAAGATCTCGAACAAGGCCGTGGTGGCGGTGGGCTCGTCGCCGTGCATCTGGGACCAGAGAAGCACGTGCCTGGGGCCGTGGCCGGCCTCCACGTGGTGAAGCGCGCGGCCCTCCACGGAGCGGCCCACCTCCTCCACTCGAAACAGCTCCGGGGCGGACGCCTGGAGCCGCCTCACCCACGCCACCACCTGGGCATGACGCACGAGCGGGAGCGGTGGGCGCTCCTGGAAGCGGACTTCGTCCCAGAGCGCGGCGAGCGAGGAGGAAGAGGAGATGGGGAGCATGAACCGGAGCGCGAGTCTGTGCACAGGAAGGTAGGCACCGGCGGGCGGGATTTGCTATGGGCTAACGGGCCGCAGGCCCCGTTCTTTTGGACTGCAAGTTGTTTCCAACACAGTCGCTCGCCTGAGGCGAGCGGGAGGCGAGACATCCATGAAGCGCTTGTTCAACCCCGTGATGGTGGTGGCGGTACTGACGCTGGCGTCCGCGTGCAAGAAGGTCGAGCAGATCGAGGTGAGCCCCAAGTCGGTGGCGCTCAACACGGCGGGCCAGAAGGAGACCCTGCGGGTCTCGGCTGTCACGGCGGACGGCAAGCCGGTGGACGGCGTGAAGTTCGACTTCTCCTCGGCCGACAAGAACGTGGCGACCGTGGACGCTCAGGGCACGGTGATCGCGGTCAAGAGCGGCTCGACCACCGTCGACGTCAAGGCCAACGACAAGAGCGCCAAGGTCCCGGTGGAGGTGGTCATCCCCGCGAAGATCGTGACCAAGGGCGGGCCCATCACCCTGACGGGGATCGGCACGACGGCGACGATCGACGCGCAGGTGCTGGATGACGCGGGCCGCCCAATGAAGGGCGCTGACGTGGCGTTCGCGAGCGCCGACCCCAAGATCGCCACGGTGAGCGGCAACACGGTGACGGCCACGGGCGTGGGCACCACGTCGGTGACGGCGACCTCGGGCGAGCTGAAGCAGGCCATCCAGGTGATGGTGAAACAGCCCGAGGTGGCGGCGATCTCCATCGAGGGGGCTCCGGCGGACCTGAAGGTGGGCCAGACGGCGATGCTGAACGTCTCTGCCAAGACCGCGGATGGGAAGGCGATCGCTGGCGTGACGCCGACGTTCACCTCCAGCAACGACAAGCTGGCCACCGTGGACGCCACCGGCAAGGTGACGGCCGTGAAGGTGGGCGCCGTCACGATCACCGCCAAGAGCGGCGACAAGACCGCCGTCGCGAAGATCAACATCAAGAAGAAGTAGCCGCGCGGATGGAGCGCACAGGCCGTGGGATCCTGTCCCGCGGGCCTCGTGAGTGAAGGGCTCGGAACCCCAGGGAAGCCTCGGGGACTCCGGGCCCTTCGAGTTTCAGGATGCTGTCATTGGCTTGCTCCCCATTGCGGTTATGCTGAGCCCTTCCCTTCCCCAGGAGACCAGCGGATGGACATGAAGAAGCTGTTCCACGTCCTTGTCGTGGGCGGTGCGGTCATCGGCACCGGCGGTGGTTGTGCCAAGCCGAAGGGCAGCGAAGCTCCGGCTGCCCAGACGCCTCCCTCGGCCCAGACGCCTTCCGCGGCCCCCGCCACGCCTCCCAAGCCTGACTCCGATACCAATGGCACCCCGGCGGCCCCGCCTCCACCTCAGGAGAAGGGGGGCGGAGCCAACGGTTGGTAGGCCTGTCTCTTCCAGTCCCCGTGCGCCAGCGCATCGCCTCCGCGTGGAGCTTCCGCTTCCATGTGGAGCGCGAGGCCCAGGCGCGCTTCTCCCGGCTCGCGCTCTGGATGGAGCAGTCCGGAGCGCCCGAGGCGGTGGTGGAATTGGCCCGCCGCTCGGCCGAGGACGAGCGCCGCCATGCTGCGCACTGCGCTGCGCTTGCTCGTGACTACGGAGCCCCGGTGTCCGAAGAGGCGCCGGTGGTGCTCCCCGAGATCGCTCCCCACTCGCTCTCCTTCTCCCAACGGACGCTCTACGAACTCGTCGCCGCCTGCTGCGTGGCGGAGACCGTGAGCGTGGGCGTGCTGATGCGGCTGCGCTCCGTCGCGGGCGATGAGCGCATACGCGCCGTGCTCCACGAGCTGCTCCAGGATGAGGTCGCCCACAGTCGGCTCGGCTGGGCGTACCTCGCCCATGTGGCGCCCTCGGAGAGCGTCGCCTTCCTGGGCCGCTTCCTGCCGGACATGATCGAGGCCACCGCCGCCGAGGCAGGCCAGCCCACCGCCCTGACTCCCGAGGACGACGACCCGGCCCTGCTCCCCCATGGCGTGCTCCCTCATGCGGAGCGGCGGGCCCTCTTCGCCTCGGCCATGCGTGACGTGGTGATGCCCGGGCTGGAGCAGCACGGCGTCCCCACGGGCCCCGCTCGCGAGTGGCTCGAGCGTCACGGGCTCGGCTAACCCTTCCGAGCATCCAGGGCAGCCTCCGCTTTACCGTCCGCCGATCGTTCGAGCGGCTCGAACACGCTCCTCACACCAGGTGACGCATCACACCGAGAACTCGGGGCCTCCACCTCGCGGGTGGAGTGCGTCCTCACTCTCGAGCCACTGCTCCGCCCTTGGAGGCAGCCATGGCACTCACGAACATCCGGGTCGCGGATCTGCGCAAGGAGCTGACGGAGAAGAACGCTCGCTGGCAGTTGGATCCCCGCTTGAAGGACGTGGACCTGATCCCCCGGCGCACCCTGGGCGCCGACACGAGCACCCTCCCCAAGGCCGTCCAGATCGGCCGGATCGATCTGGCCAGCAAGCTGAGCGTGGAGCTCGCCAACCCGTTCCTGCTCGAGCGCCGCGGAGAGCTGGGCTTCCGCGCGACACGCCCCGTGCTCACGCCGACGCCTCCCGTGACCGAACCTCCCGATGCCGGGCGCGTGGGCCTGCCCATCAAGCGCCCCGTGGTGCTTCCCCCGGCCGCCGGCCTGGCACATGCCACCGCCGTCGACTGGCGTAACCGCTGGGGCTGGCCCTGGATCACCACCGTCCAGGATCAGAACGGCTGCAACGCCTGCTGGGCCTTCGCCGCCACCGCCCTCGTGGAGAGCATGGTCCGCATCGAGCATGCCGTCTGGAGCAAGCGCTCGGAAGGAGACGTGCATGACGGCATCGGCAAGCACTGCGCGGACCTCGGCAACATCGGCGAGGCGCTCGACTGGGTCAAAGCCCACGGACTGGCCGATCCCGCCTGCTACCCCTTCAAGCATGACGACAGCGCCTACGCGCCCACCGCGGATCGCTCGGGCCGCACGGTGAAGATCAGCGACTACTCCTGGGTGGGCGACCTGGAGCAGCAGAAGACGTGGATCGACACCGTCGGGCCGCTCGCCGTCTGCTTCGCCGTGTACGATGACTTCTTCGGCTACGGCTCCGGCGTCTACCACCGCTCCACCCTGCCCTCGAACAAGCTGGCCGGCTACCACTGCGTCCTCATCGTCGGCTACGACGAAACCCAGCGGTGCTGGATCTGCAAGAACTCCTGGAGCGCGGGCTGGGGCGACCAGGGGTACTTCCGCATCGGCTACGGCGAGGCCGACATCGACACCTGGGCCAAGGCCGGCCTGCAGCACACCAACCCCGATCCCTGGACCAAGCGGCGGCTCCACAGCGGCGCCATGCTCGAGAGCGGCAACGGCGCGCTCCACCGAAACTTCGAGATGACCGCCACCCTCGGCTCGCAGATCAAGCACTGGTGGCGGGACAACAGCGCCTCCGGCTTCCCCTGGCACGAAGGCCCCGTCTTCGGTGAGCAGATCGCCGCCTGCCCCACCTTCACGGGCACCACCTACAACCGCAACTTCGAGCTCGTGGCCCTCACCACCAACCGCCGGCTGGCGCACTGGTTCTTCGATCAGGGCAGCGCGCAGTGGCGCTCGGGAGGGACCTTCGGCCCCACCGACACGGCCGGCCTCCCCGGCTTCTGCCAGGGCGACTACGGCGCTCCGGGCAACTTCGAGGTGGTGGTCCGCACCGCCGACGGCCGGCTCGCCCACTGGTGGCGGAGGAACGGCCCGCCCTGGACCTGGAGCGAGAGCACCCGCTTCGCCAGCAACGTCCGCTTCAGCGGCCCCACGCTGCTCCAGACCCACGCCCGCGAGCTGGACGTGGTCTGCGTCCTCAATGACGGCCGCATGCAGCTCTGGCGGCGAGACGATCCCCACGGCGGAGGCTGGGGCGCGCTCGACACGTTCGGCGCGGGCATCGACAGCCCGCCCTGCATGATCGAGGGACAGTTCAGCGCTGGCGACGAGAACCAGACCGGCAACTACGAGCTGTGCGTGGCCGCTGGCGGGCGGATCCAGCACTGGTGGCGAGCCAACTCCGGCGACCGGCGCTGGCGCACCAGCGCCACCTTCGGCCATGACGTGCAGGCTGTGGCCTCCCTGGTCGAGGGCAGCTTCGGCTTCAACCTCGAGGTCATCGCCCTGCGCTTCGATCGGAGGCTCCAGCACTACTGGCGCGACGGCGCGGGCTGGCACGAGAGCGTCATCATCGGGACGACGTGATCATGGACTCGCCTCGACTGATCGAACTCTCCGTGGGGCAGACCCACACCGAACGCCTGCCGGGGCTCGCCGCCGCGGGCTACACCTGGACGTGGAGCGCCGAGGACTCCTCCAACGCCGTGCGGGTCTCGATGCACCGCGCCGTCGAAGTCCCCAAGCCAGGCGAGCTGCCTCCGGGAACCCAGAGCTTCGACGAGTCCGTGGAACTCCAGGCGCTCGCTCCCGGTACGGCGGTGCTCCGCTTCGCGCTGCGGCGCCCTTGGGAGGACACGCCGCGCGAGGTCCGGACCTTCCAGGTGCGCGTCACCGCTGACGTCCGTCCCTCTTCGGAGGAGCCGCGGCGGTGACGGCAGTCACCGGTGGTGACCGTTGTCACCAGGGGCTCCCTGGTGTCTGCGGTCACCACCTCGCTCCCAGCGCTCGGGTCTTGGCGCGTAAGGATTTGAAACTCCTCAAGAGTTCCCTGCGCGAGTCCTCCCACAGGTCGTGGCATGCGGGGTGCAGTAGGGGTCCTCCATACTCACCGACCACTGGTCGGTTTCGAAAAATGGAGCTTCACCATGCGCATCAACCCTTCTGTCGCCGCCACCGTCGCCCGGACCTCTGAGACCTCTTCCACCGCTACCGCCAAGCCCACCGTCGCCTCCAAGGCCAACCCGGAGCTCAAGACGGTCGGCCACTCCATCGTCGACGGCGGCTGCTTCCCGCCCCCGCGCCCGCTGCCTACCCCGCTGCCTCCGATCTCGCTGCCTCCAATCACGCTCCCCCCGATCTTCAAGCCCGCCGACGCCCAGGTGCGCGGCAAGCAGGGCGACCAGCTGCACGAGATCGCCAATGACGTGCGCAACGGCTCCGTCACCGCGAAGGAGTCCGAGCAGCTCCTGAAGGAGCAGCAGGACATCGCCAAGGCCACCCAGTCGGCCATGGCCGACGGCAAGCTCTCCATGGAGGAGCAGCTCAAGCTCAACGTGATGCAGGCCCGCGCCGAGCTGCACATCTACCAGGCCGGCCACAACAGCAGCCGCGAGCTGCTCGCGGGCTTCGACTCGGGGGCGCAGCGCCAGGCGGGCCAGATCGATCGGCTGGCCGACGGCCGCACCAACGGCTCCATCACCAACACCGAGGCCACGGAGCTGCTCGGGCAGCAGGAGCAGGTCTCCGAGGCTCGCACCCAGGCGGGCGGCCTGTTCGGGCGCTTCCTGCTCGACAACAAGCTGAATCAGGCCGACAAGGAGCTCACGTACCACAGCCGGCCGGGCACGCAGTTCCACTTCGAGCCCTTCCCGCACCCGGTGCCGCTGCCGCTGCCCAAGCCGCTGCCCTTCCCCGAGCTGCCGCGCCCGCTGCCGTTCCCGCGCCCGGACGTGCTGCCCGCCAAGCCCTCCTTCGAGATGCCCACGTTCCTCAAGGGCGCCATCGCCGGCTGAGCCCGCGCGGACCCTGATGTACCCACGGCCCCTCCCTCGCCTTGCGCGAAGGAGGGGCTGTGCCGTCTTACGAGCGGGATGCGCGCTCCGCGTTGGCGCGGAAGGCGTCTATCGAGGAGGGTCCGCCGGCCGGAACAGCGCGCAGGCCTGTACGGGCTGGGACGGATACTTCTGCGGCAACAGCAGGCAGAGGATGAACGTGGAGCTCTTCGTCTGCACGTAGCGCGGAGGCGCGGCGCACCGGTGGCAGAGGCTGGTGGGGAAAGGCCGCGGCTCGGGCGGGGATGTCACCTACTCGCCGAAGATCTTGCGGAACAGCCGGAGAACCGAGCGGGACAGCGGCGTGGCCACCGGCTTCACGTTCTCCTTGAAGCCCAGCTCGACCTTGGGCTTGCTCCGTCGGGGATCCGTCGACATGACGCTGAACTCGTCATCCCCTTCGATGGCGGTCCTTACCTTGTCCGCGCGCGTCATGGAGGGAGGCTTGGGTTCCTTCGCCATGGGTGGTCCTCGTGAGTAGCCGTCCATCCTACCCGATTTAGGGCCGTCGCTCCAGCCCTGGCGAGCGTTGTCCGGACAGGCCCAGCGCTCGTCAGGGCGCCCTGCGGGAAGCCGGGCGAAGGCTACTGCACGGAGAACAGGCCGCGCAGCTCCTCGGTGTTGGAGATGGGGTTGCCCGCGTTGCCCTTCGCGGTGGCGCGCCACTGGTAGATGAGGCCCGGAGTCAGCGCCGGCCCGCCGTACGTCACCGAGACATCGCCCGAGGTGCTCGGAGTCACCGACAGGTTCTCCCAGACATTCGTGCCCTGCGAGTCGAACACGCGCAGCTCGTAGGACTTGGCGCTGGAGTACGGCTTCCAGGTGAACTTCGGGGTGCCCGTCACCACCTCGCTCGTCTCACCCGCGCCCGGGCCCACCATCTGGATGGCGCCCGTCACCTTGAACGAGGGGCTCGCGCTCGGCGTGCCGTTGGTCACGGTGATGTGGGAGATCTGCGTGCCCGAGATATTGGGGTCCGGATCCCGCACGTTGCCGTCGTTCTCGAAGGCCGCCAGCACCACGTACTTCCCATCCGGCACGCCGGAGATGGAGAACGCTCCGGAGATGTTCGGCGCGGTGCCCGGCTCCGGCGCGCGCAGCCCCGGCGGCACCTCGCCGCGGATGAGCGCGGTGTTGAAGGTGCTCTCCACCACCATCACCACGCTGGTGCCCGCTCCGTTCGCGCCCGCGACCAGCTGCACGGTGCCGCTCAGCGTCGCGCTCGAGTCCCCCGCCCGGTGGATGGCCACCCCGGTGGTCTCCACGCCCGGCTGCACCGAGACATCCACCGCCGTGTAGTTGGAGCCCTTCACATACGCCTGGGCCTTGTACCCACCGCCCGGCACCACGTTGAACACCTTCCACTGGCCCGAGGTGTCGGCCACGGCCGAGTACGCATGGCCGTTGCCCTCGACCACGACGAGCGCGGATTGGCCCGTGGCCAGCTCCACCGTGCCGGACACCGCCGGGCGGCCCTGCTCCGCCGCCGCCAGTCCGATCAGGCCCACGTCCGTCTGCCCCGAGGAGAACACCCACGGCTTCTCATCCCCCGCGCTGGCGGCGGCCGTGGTGTCGAGGGGCAGCGCCACGCGCAGGCCCGAGGGGAACGGCTGGTAGTTCTGCGCGCCGGCCCGCAGCGTCAACCGCACGGGCACCGGCGTACCCTTGTCATCCGAGCGCTGCGTGGGAATGCGCAGCGCGTAGTGCCCATCCGGGCCGCTCACCGCGATGCCGGAGGCCGGAGCGCCATTGACGTCCAGCGCCGTCACCTCCGCGTTGGCCACCGCCGCGCCCGAGCCCAGATCGAACACCTTGCCCTCCACCTGCAAGGGCGCGAAGCACATGGGCTTGTCCTGGCCGCTCACGCTCTCGCAGACCAGGTTGTCCGAGCACGACTTCGGATCATCCAGCTTGCACTCCTTGTCGCCGCCGCAGGCCGCTGCCATCAGCGCCACCAGCGCCGGCACGATTCGCTTCACCATTTGGGAGATCTCCAGATGTGAGAGATGCCCGGGGAGACCCCGCGACTGTCCGATCAGCCACACCTACACGAAGGCAGATGCCCCTACTCGCCCTTGCTCAGGCGATCGGCGAAGAAGTTGCGAGTGTCCTGGCTCACGGGCAGCGCGCGGATGGCCGCCTGGGTCGCGGAGATCTCGTACGGCACGCGGCGGAAGAAGACGAGATCCCCGTCATAGAGCGCCCACGAGGCCCGCGGATCCCGATCGCGCGGCTGCCCCACGCTGCCCGGGTTGATCACCACCTTGCGCCCATAGAGCCCGCCAATCATCGCCATGCCCTGGGGCACGTAGAAGATCGTCTGGGGCCCCAGGAAGGTGAACATGCGGTTCCAATCCTGGGAGACGGTGAACAGCTCGCGATCCTCGTACGTGGTGAGGATGGCCGGGACATGGGTGTGGCCGCAGAAGCCGTGCGGAGTGGTGAACCGGCCGAGCAGCTCGCTGAGGAACTTATCAATCTGCGGGTTGAGCTGCAGGTAGTGCGTGCGGTAGCCCGGCCAGACGTAGCGCAGCGTGGGCTCCTCGGGCGCGCCGTGGACCCAGGTGATGCGCTCCTCCTGCTGGTGCGCCAGCGCGTCGGCCTTTCCGGCCTTCAGGTCCGCGCGCATCCGCTCCCAGGGCTCGAGCCCCTCCAGCGCCTGCGCCGACCAGAGCGCCATCTCCCGGGCATCATCCTCCATGCCCTCGTCGCCCGGGAGCGCCGTCTCCAGCTCGTGGTTGCCCGACAGCACCAGATCCGCGATCTGGTGCACTCGCGCGAAGCACTCGCGGGGGAACGGACCGTAGCCCACGGTGTCCCCCAGGCAGACGATTCGATCCGGCTTCTGGGTCTCCACGTCCCTCAGCACCGCCTCCAGCGCGGCCAGGTTGCCGTGGATGTCGCTCAGGATCGCAATGCGCGGCATGCAGCCTCCTGTCCGCCGCCCGCTCAGCCGATCTCTGGCGGCTTGGCCAGGACCTCCTCGACCATGTAGCGGATCACGTCGGACGGGGTGATGATCCCGACAAGCTCGCCTCCCCGCAAGACCGGAAGGTGGTGGATCCGGTGCTGGCGCAGCAGGTTCATCACTTCCTCGGTGCGATCGAACTCATTCACCGAGTGAACCGAGCGGGTCATCAGATCCGAGGCCCGGGTGGAGGGATCCCGATCCGCGAGCAGCGCCCCCAGCAGATCGCTCTCGCTGACGAAGCCCTCGACGCGGCCCTCGGAGCCCACCACCGGGACGCCGCCAATCCGTGCGGCCGCCAGGCAGCGGGCAATCTCGGCCAGCGAGGCCTCCGGACCGACCGAGACCACTGGCGCGGTCATCATGTTGCGTGCGTGACCTTTCATGGGCCCGGTCTACTGGCACGGCGGAAAGGGCGTCAACCCAAGCCCGCCGCCTGTGCCTTCCACCGGACGAGTCCTACCGCCGCCGCCGCCCGCCGCCACCGCCGCCGAACAGCATCAGCAGGACCCCGCCGGCCAGCGCCGCGCCGCCGCCCGCCAGCTCCGTCATGGTGCGATCCGAGTAACGCCCGGTGAGCGCCTTGGAGGCCTTCTCCGTCAGCGCGTCCTTCGCGTTCAGCCCGGTCCACAGCACCACCGCTCCCGCGACAGCGATCATCACTCCCAGGATCCGGCCAGCGCCCACAGTGCCTCCTTGGCTGCCCCGCAGGATACGCAGGCAGGAGCGCGCGCCACGCAGATTTTTCTCCGGCTTCTTGGGGTATGCATCGGGGCCATGCCCTACACCCCCATCATCGGCACCCTCGGCTATGTCACGTCCCCGGACGGGGAGCGGGTGCTCCTCGTCCACCGCAACGCGCGCCCCAATGACGCGCACCTGGGCAAGTACAACGGCCTGGGCGGGAAGATGCAGCCGGACGAGGACGTCGTCTCCTGCATGCGCCGCGAGATCCGCGAGGAGGCCGGGCTCGAGTGTCTGGAACTGACGCTGCGCGGCACGATCAGCTGGCCCGGCTTCGGCCCCAAGGGCGAGGACTGGCTGGGCTTCGTCTTCCGGATCCCCCGCTTCTCGGGCACGCCGTTCGAGCGCAACCCGGAGGGCGAGCTGTCCTGGGTGCCGGTGAAGGACATCCTGTCCCTGCCCTTGTGGGACGGGGATCGGCACTTCCTCCCTCTGGTGTTCGACGCGGATCCGCGGGCCTTCCACGGCGTCATGCCCTACGCGGGAGGTCACGCGGTGAGCTGGAGCTTCTCGCGGATCTGAGGCGCTGGCCGGGGCCTGATCCACGTGGATCAGGCCGGATCCAGCCACTCCGGGTCTGATCCGCCCTACCTGATACGTGTCGAGACGCTGGATCAAGCCCATGGGTGGTGTAGTACCTTCCCGCCGTCTTCCAGGAGGACTCGTCAGGTGTTCTTCCGTTCCGGGTGGTTGGATTCGCTGTTCGATCGCTTGGGGCTCACCCAGTGGGTGGGTCCGCTGCGAGCGTTCCTGCGGCGAGCTCGGAACAACGAGCCGCTGGATGGCCAACCTGCAGTCCGCAGTGCGTCTCCGCAGTCACCTCCCATCGAGTCCACCATGCCCACCAAGAAGTCCCGAGCCCAGAGCAAGAAGACCTCACGTTCTCAGCCCGCCAAGGCGCAGAAGCGCGCCGCGAAGCCCGCAGCTCGCAAGGCCGCCTCCAAGCGCGGCGCCGCGAGCAAGCGCACCGGCGCGTCCCGGGCCGCCACCGCGGAAGCCGTGAAGCAGCTGGTAGCGGCGCTGCAGAACCACCCGCAGCACAAGGACATCGTCTCGGCCGGGCAGCAGCAGAAGGACCAGCTGCTGCGCTCGTTGATCCCGCTCTACCTGGCGCGCTCGCTGGGCCTGGAGGTGACGTCGGGGACCACCTCGCGCTTCTGGAGCCAGCTGGGCGTGTCCTACGCCGCGCCCAACGCCGCCAAGGCGCTGCGCATGCACACCGGCTACGCCTCGGATTCGAAGAAGGGCAAGACGATCACCGCCAAGGGCATCCGGTACGTCGAGGACGCCATCGCTCGCGGCTGAGCCCGGCGTACCTGTCTCCGGCTGGATGACTCCCCGCCCCCTCTGCTGGAGAGGGCGGGGAGTGAAGTCCGAGACAGCCTGGGTGTCGATCGACTTCCTCCTCGTGGGCAGCTACAGCGTCCCCTGTTCGCCGCTGTCGAGAGGAGCCAGTCCATGCACGTTCGTTGGGGAATCCTGATCCCCCTGCTCTCCGCCCACCTGATCGGGTGTGGCCTGGAGACGAAGTCCTCCGAGTGCTCCGAGAAGGGCACAGGCGTCACCCAGGTCGAGGGCGTGTTCGCCTTGTCGAAGGTTCCGGACTACGCCGTCGCCGGGAAGCCGACTGTCTATCCGTTCACATACCCGACTCAGCAGACCTGTGATGACACCGTCACGGCCCGGCTCGAGCGGGCCGATGGGACCGAGGTGCCCACGGAGTGGTCCGTCCAGCGTGTCGATCGGACCCGAGGCACGGCCGAGCTCACGCCGACGGAGTCGGGCGCGTTCCTGCTGAAGTTGACGTTCGAGCCGGGCGACCGAGTGGCCTCCCTGAACGTCATCGCGGTGGAGGACCGGAGCGCGGCGCATGAGGAGCTCCCCCGCTGGTGCACGGAGGTGCACCGGACAGCCGCGGGCTCCCTGCTGTGTGACGACCGCGTGTTCCGAGGAGGCGTCCAGGTGGCCCAGGTCACCTCCCCCAACCATCACGCCGTCGCGAAGAACGTGGTGTGGGAGTGGCAAGTCTCGGATGGGACCCTGCGGCGATATGTCGACGATGGGAGCGGGGCGCTCCGGATGGATCCGGCCCTCGCGTTCAGCGGGCCGTGCTGCGCGGACCCCGAGCAGCTCGTGGCGACCGAGGGCGACGTCCTCGTGCTGGACACCGAGCTGCGCCGCTACGAGAACACCGAGGCAGGCCTCGTCTCACGAGGGAGCTCGAAGTACGGCGAGGCCCACGGCGGCGTGACGTTCTTCCTTGGGGACAAGCTGCTCTTCCGAAAGGACAACCTGGCGTTCTTGATCTTCCAGCAGCAGACCCGCTCGGAGGCGTGCGTGTTCTCCCTGGAGGGAGGACAGGTGACGCTGGTGCCCTGGAATGGCCCCGTGGCCGATCAGCACAACGGGTGCCAGCTCCTCCCGGGCACGCACGTGGGTGCGAGCGATGGAGGCGTCTGGGTCTACGACTTCTCGGATCCCGCTTCCCTGCGCTTCTATGCTCCCGCGGGCGCCGGGCTCGTGGAGGCTGCCTCCTTTCCGCTGCCGGCCCCGGAGAAGATGGAGGTCGGCACGGCGACGGGAGTGACCCCGGGCCCACCAGAACTGCGCCACGGGGTCGAGCGGATTCTTCCGCGGTACGTGGGAGGAAAGCTGGGGTTCGAGCTCTACTCCCCCGAGTCCGGCTATGAGTTCCGCGACTCGGATGAGGCCCTGGTGACGTTCATCACCTCGCAGGGTCCCGGCTCGACGCGCGTGTACGTGCGCTGAGCGAAAGAAGCTTCACGTGGTCGAGTGGCTCCTCCGTGAGCCGAACCACCCACCTGCCCGTCGCGGTGCGCCGCGACCGCGAGAGCAGCTCCTCGCCGCGCTCGGGATTCGGGAACCCGATTACCCGTGGAGGCGGTCAGTATCCTGCGAAGTAGGTTCGCAGAACGAGCGCTGTGAAGGGTGCGCTGGTGGTGGAGCGGGTGATGGTGCCTGCGGGGTGCGTGGTGACGGCGCTGAGCGGCGGGCCCGGAGCGGCCATCATCCTCCAGCGCGCCGGTGATGCGGTCAAAGGGCAACCCGCGGCACCAGAAGGCCCTGGCGAATGGGGACCGGCCAAGGAGTCCATGAGCAAGCGCTCGGCGCGCTACCAGGAGCAGATCACCGGCCACTCTTCCAGCGAGGCGTACTGGGTAGGCGGCAAGGACTTGAAGAGCGGCGGAGTGAAGCTCGACGGCTTCAAGGATGGCACATTGCTAGACGCCAAGGGGCCCGGCTATGCCAACAAGTTCACCGATGGGCTCAAGCCAAAACCGTGGTTTGAGCCCACGGGGGCCAAGCAGATCATCGAGCAAGCGAAGCGCCAGCTCAAGGCAGCCCCAGGCGTGCCCATCCGTTGGCATGTAGCGGAGAAGAAGGCGGCAGACGCGATTCGTAAGCTCTTGGACGATGCGAAGGTTCGGGGGATCGAGGTGGTTCACACCCCTGCGCTGCAATAAGAAGAGCCCATGATCGAGACGTACTACATCGGCGCTTATTGGGGCGCGCGCAAGGAGGATGCTCAAGCGTGCGCGCGGCGCATAGCCACCCTGGTCCAATTGCTTCAGCCGGTCGATCTGCTCTTCGCCAGCTGGTTCAAGGGCGCGAAGTCCCTCAAGCAGTCCCTCACGCGTCCGCTGGAACTCGAGTTCTCCAGCCTCCAAGAGTACGTCCAGCGCAACCTCATGCGCGACGATCGGCGCCAACCCATGGAGGATCTGGGCTTCAGTATCAGCCTGTGGAATGGGCAGCAGGGGGGCAACCACGCTTTTCTGAGGATTGCCTGTGGGGGTTACTGGGAGCAGGTGAGCAATAGCTGTGTTCTCATAGCCCCTGATGAGGGGCCTGGAGCGGAGCGCGTTCTGACGACAGACTTCCAGGTTCAAGCGCTGCGGGCGCTCGCCACCGCCTGGGACCCAGATTGGGAAGTGGCCATGTCTCATGCTCACCGAGACATCATCGAGAAGAAGTGCCCAGACGTGCTGGTGGGTTGGATCACGTACCTCTCACGCCGCTTGGGCCGAGTCCCCCCACTGCCCGCACCCGTGCGCATTGAGTCCGTAGGGGACAAAGGCTCGCTGATCATCCTCACCCCCGAACGCTTCACCGCCTCCAACCCCGAGCACGTCGCCCTGGCCGAGCGCGTCCGCGAGCTGCTCGACCGCGCCGGGCTGCTCCGCAAGCCGGCTCCCGCGCAGTAGAGCCGCCTCAGACACAGCCTGCGGCGGACGGCGGGAGCGCCCAGCAGCATCGAAGTGGCTCTCGAAGCTCTGGCCTCTGGATTCCTTCACAGAACCGAGGGTCCACCGTCTTTCCCAGCAGCAGGAAAGACGCAACCCGTGCCTGGCAAGGCCCTCGGAGGATCCATGAAAAAGCGCTTCAGTCTCTTCGTACTGCTCTTCGCCCACCTCGCGCTCGCCCAGGACAAGTCCACGAGTACCGCCAAGGAGGAGGCGGCCAAGGAGGTGGGTTCCGAGGACGAATCCTCGCAGGAGGTGTCGCTGGCGTCCTCGGGAGCGACGGTCTCCTGTGGCGGCTTGC